>DATEGR010000560.1:0-15301 GCA_035279985.1 Verrucomicrobiia bacterium | reverse complement strand
CTTCTGTCAGCGAATTCCGCCGGGATATTCCCGAAGTTTTTGCAGGGCCCGGGCCCGGTGACTCAGCTTGTTTTTAACCTCGGCACCCAGTTCCGCGAACGTCTGCTCAAATCCAACCGGCACAAACAGCGGATCGTAACCAAAACCGTTCTGGCCGCGCGGCACAAAAATAATCCGCCCTTCACAAACACCGTCGAACAACTCGGTCTGCATTTCAAATTCGTCCGCGTAACAAACCGGTGACGCGACCTCGACCTTTTCCGGCAACACGGGCGTCAAGGCGATGACGCAATGAAAACGGGCCATGCGTTTTTCAAGTGGAATGTCCTTGAGCAGACGCAGCAGTTTGGCGTTGTTGTCGGCATCGGGGGTGTTCCCGGATTTCGCTGAATCCAGTGCGGCGAACCGTGCCGAGTGAACGCCCGGCGCGCCATTGAGTGCGTCCACTTCCAATCCGGAATCGTCGGCCAGAACAAACTTTGGTGTTGAATGTTGAATGTTGAATGTTGAATGTTTCTCCGCCACCCATTTCGCCAGTTCAACCGCTTTCTTCGTCGCGTTGCCGGCAAAGGTCGGAGCGTCTTCAAGCACCTTGGGCGCCTCGGGAAAATCGTTGAGCGTCAGCAATCGGAAACGGTCGCCAAGAATGGAACGGATTTCGCCCGCTTTATGGGCGTTACGTGTGGCAATGAGCAGCAGGATTTCAGACATCGACGCTCGAAAGCTTGCGAAAGATTGGCCGGCGGGCAACACTATTTGCACGAGCTGACACGCGGCGCAGCGGTGGCGTGCCAGTTCGGGTCGCCCGGGATGGAACAAATTTATGGCCGGTTCTAACAATTCCAACATTCAACGTGCAGCCGATCTGGTGCGCGACGCGGCGACCCGGGAGACTTCCGAAGTCCTGCAATCGCTCGGCACTTCGCCCAACGGCCTGACGGAGGACGAGGCCTTGGCGCGGCTGGAACACTATGGCCCGAACGAGGTCGCGCAGGAAAAAAAACACAACTGGCTGTATCGGCTTTACATCGCGGCACTCAATCCGCTGGTGATCTTGCTGACGCTGCTCGCCGCCGTGACGTTTGCGACCGCGGAATCCTCGAGTGATTACCTCGGCGGGGCCGTGATGCTGGCGATGGTGGTGCTGGGTCTGTCCCTGCGATTCATCCAGGAAACCAAGGCCGACAACGCGGCGGCCAAACTCAAGGCCATGATCAAAGTCACCGCCACCGTTTTGCGCGACGGCCAGGCGCAAGAAGTGCCACTCCGACAGCTCGTGCCCGGCGACGTGGTGAAATTGTCCGCCGGGGACATGATCCCCGGCGACGTGCGGCTCATTTCCGCCAAGGACCTGTTTATCATCCAGGCCACGTTGACGGGCGAATCGCTCCCGGTGGAAAAAACCGACGCGCGCGACCCGCGCACCGGCGTTTCTTCCATTGAGCATACGAACATCTGCTTCCTCGGCACGAGCGTCGAAAGCGGGGCCGCCACCGCAGTGGTCTTCGCGACCGGCGCCCAGACTTACTTCGGCAAAATGGCCACCAGCCTGGCGGGGCAGCAGGTGGACACCGCCTTCGACCGGGGCGTGAAAAAATTCACCTGGCTGATGATCCGGTTCATGATGGTCATGACGCCGGTTGTTTTTCTGATTAACGGCCTCACCAAGCACGACTGGAAAATGGCGTTTTTCTTCGCGCTGGCGGTGGCGGTGGGCCTCACGCCGGAAATGTTGCCAATGATAATTTCCGTCTGCCTGTCGAAAGGCGCGCTCCTGATGTCCCGGAAGAAGGTCATCGTCAAGCGGCTGAATTCCATCCAGAACTTCGGCGCCATGAACGTGCTCTGCACCGACAAAACCGGAACGCTGACGATTGACCACGTCATTCTGGAATTGCACTGCGACGTGTTCAAGAACGAGAGCGAGGCGGTTTTGCGGGACGCCTACCTGCTCAGCCATTTCCAGACCGGATTAAAAAATGTCCTCGACCGCGCCGTGTTGCGTTACAAGGAACTGCACAAGGAGCTGGGTATTGACAAATACAAAATGGTGGATGAAATCCCGTTCGACTTTTCGCGGCGGATGATGTCGGTGGCAATCGAAGGACCCGACGGCGAGCGGCAATTGTTAACCAAAGGCGCGCCGGAAGCGGTTTTCGCCAAATGCACCCACTTTGAGAGTGAAGATGAAATCTTCCCGATGGAGCCGATTCTGGTGGGCGATCTTGTCCAACAGGTCAACGAACTGAGTGAAGACGGTTTTCGCGTGCTGGCGGTGGCCACCAAAAAACTGGGCCAGCAAACCACCTTCACCAAGGCGGACGAGAGCAATCTGGTTCTGACCGGATATCTGGCGTTTCTCGACCCGCCCAAAGACACGGCCGCGAAGGCCATCGAAGCCCTGCGACAGCACGGCGTGACCGTCAAGGTCCTGACGGGCGATAATGATCTGGTCACCCGCAAGGTTTGCAGCGAAGTCGGCATTCACGCGGAAAAAATCCTGCTCGGCGGCCAGGTGGAAACGATGTCTGATGCGGAACTCGCCGAAGCCGTCGAAGCGCTGGATGTTTTCGCACGCCTTTCACCGGCGCACAAAAAACGCGTCGTGCAGGCACTCCAGAAAAAAGGACACGTGGTCGGCTTCATGGGTGACGGCATTAACGACGCCCCGGCGTTGCGGGCCGCCGATGTGGGTATTTCCGTGGACAACGCGGTGGACATTGCCAAGGAATCCGCGGACGTCATCCTGCTGGAAAAAAACCTGATGGTGCTGGAGGAAGGGGTGTTGGAAGGCCGCAAGGTGTTTGTGAACATCTTGAAATACATCCGCATGGGCGCCAGTTCGAATTTTGGCAACATGTTCAGCATGGTTGGCGCCGCGGCGTTGTTCAAATTCCAGCCCATCATGCCGCTGCAAATTTTGACCAACAACCTGCTTTATGACTTTTCGCAGGTGCCCATCCCCACCGACAACGTCGGCCCGCAACAGACCGCCAAACCGCGTCCCTGGCAGATTGGCGAGATTGCCCGGTTCATGTTCTTTATCGGGCCCATCAGTTCTATCTTTGACTACACCACCTTTCTCGTGATGTGGTTTTTCTTCAAATGCACCAACGCGGTTGCCCAAACGCAGATGACACCGGAACGGGTTGCCCGGTTCAAGGATGAGGCGATCAACCACACCCACGCCGCCCAACTGTTCCACACCGGCTGGTTTGTCGAATCCCTCATCACCCAGACGCTCATCATTCACGTCATCCGCACCAACCTGATACCCTTCATTCAGTCGCGCTCGAGCTGGCAACTTTCCATGACCACCATTCTCATCATGCTGGTCGGCGCAGTGCTGCCGTATTCCCCACTGGCCGCGCCGCTCGGATTTGTGCCGTTGCCGTGGCAGTTCTGGCCGTTCCTCCTGATCACCTTGCTGTGTTACGTCGGGCTGACCCAGATCATCAAGACCTGGCTCATCCGCAAGTCATGGGTATGACCGGGTGACGGGCGAGGAGAAACGTCACAGTCCAACTTGATCATCCCGTCGCCGTCACCCGCCGTGGGTCACGTAAAAAAAGCCGTCCCGCATCACACGGGACGGCGTTGTCAGGTTCAAGCGGGTTGATCGTGTCCGCTCAAACCTCAAAGGATTTTCCACAACCACAACTCTGCTTCGCGTTCGGATTGGAGATTTTGAAGCCGCCGCCGGTCAACGCGGCGCTGAAATCCACTACGGTGCCGCGGAGATATTGTGCGCTGAACGCATCCACCAGAACCGTCACACCATCCTGCCCGCCGACCCAATCGCCGTCGCGTTTTTCGTCGAAAACCATGCTGTACTGCATGCCGGAACACCCGCCTTGCTCCACAAAAATGCGCAACCATTTGCCGGCGTTTTCCGGTTTGGCGAGCAGCAATTTTGTCTCCTCGGCCGCACTTGGGGTGAGCGAGATTACCCGTTCCGCTGTAGCGATTTCACTCATGGTCTCCGATTGAACCTAAACCGGGCGCAGGCGAGTGTCAAACGGCGTGTTACTTTGGGTAGTATCCTGAATCAGCCCGGAGTTCCGCCTTCAGGCGGCTCGGAACCGCGTAAACGCGGAACTCCATACTTCAAATCAGGACACTACCTTACTTGGATGGCGCCCTGATGTGTTCCTGGGCGTTGGCGATTTTCTTTTCCAACAAATCGTGCAGTTGCGGCAACAATTCTTCCAACCGCCGATAGACATTCACCGCCTGTGGCCATTCGCCCAGCGTTTCGGCCACGCCCGCCGCCTGAAGCCCGGCTTTTTTAACCCAAAAGGGATCCGCCGATTCGCCGTCCCGCAGATTTTTCCCGTAAAATACATCGAGATAATTCTGCAACGCCTGTTGCCACAGAGCGGTCTGGTCCGGGCCCGTCGCCTGCGCGGCGCGCTTTTCCAATACCAGCCCGACGCCCATTTGCGCCATGCTGCTGGCGGCGGCATCCGCCTGAGGCGAATTGACGACCTGGGCGTAGGCGTTGGTTGCGTCATCGTAAAACTGCGCACCCTGCGGTTGCCCGGCGAGCTGCAAATAGCAGTCACCCATTTCGCCCCAGGCCAGCGCGGCCTGTTCGGACTGCGGATACATCTGACCGATGGCCTGGAATACCCGGATGGCCTGTTCATAATTGGCCAGGGGCTTGTTGGTATCCGGCAGTTGCATCAGCGCGCCGCCGTAGGCAAACAGCGCCTGCGCGTCGAGGTCCGGCGGGCAATTGGTATCGCTGGTCAGACTGACGAAATAGTCCCTCGCATCCGATGGCTGGTTTCGGGCCATGGCGGCGCGCCCGGCCATCATTTTTGCCTCGTAGGTGAGCCGGCCCGAGTTTGGCCAATTTTGAAAGAGCAATTCGTAATTCTTTTCGGCGTCGGCATAATTGGTTCCCGTATTATAAAAATAACCGCCAATCCACCATTGCGCGACGGGTGCCCAGCCATTGGTGGGAAATTGTGTCACAAAATTCGTCAGGATGGCAAAGGCAGCCGTTCCGTTGCCCGCCTGGTAATTGGCCATCGCCCGGGCATATTCCACCTGCGGCAACAACCGCAAGTCGTTGGTGTATTGTCTCACCCAGCGGTCATAGATGCCGATGGCGTCGGGCCAGCTGCCTTCCTGCTCGTAAGTGCGGGCCAGCGCCAGCTCCACTTCCGGGCGTAACGGTGACCTCGGATAAAGCTCCTCAAACTTTTCAAACAACGCGCGGGCCGACGCCGGTTGCTGCAAATCCGAAAGTTCCTGGCCGGCGAGCAGCACCGTGTTGTCGGCCAGCGTGTTCGTCGGATAAGCGGTCAGGATCCGGGCCAGCGCGTTGGTGGTGCCGGCCACGTCGCCCAATTTCATGCACGCGCGCACCGTTTGGTAAAGCGCCTGGGGGGCGAGGGTCTGGTTCACAGCGGGAAGATTTGTAAAACCCTGCCAGACCCGCTCGTAGTTTTCCCGCGCGTTCGCGAAGTCGCCTTGCGCAAATAACGCATCACCCATTTTGAATCGCGCCACCGCCAGGTCCACTGACGGCGGGAGCAATTGCGCAGCGTTTTTGAACGCCGCCAGGCTTTCGGGATATTTTTCTTCATGCCACAAACACCAGCCTTGATCCAGGTACGCCTTGCCCGTTAGCGGATTGTCCTGGTAGGTGCTCAGAAACAGATCAAACTGCGTCTTCGCTTCCGGCAAACTGTTCGTCGCCACCGTTGGCTGCGCCAGGTATTCCTTCAAATTCAACTCTCCCAGGGCCAACCGCGCCACGTCCGCCGAAGCTGAATTGGGAAACTGCGCCAGGAATTTTTGCAGCGATTGCTCGGCGCCCGAAAAATTTGTTTGCGCGGCGGCCAGTTCCGCAATTTTCAAAATCGCCTGGCGTTGCCACGCCGCCGGCACATTCGTCGATAGATTTTGCTGATACACTCCCTGTGCGTCTTCGGTTCGGCCCAATCGTTCCAGGATGCCGCCTTGCTCGACCACGCTCTCGGCACGCATGCCGGGCTGGCCGGTCAAATTCGCCAACTGGATCAAATTCGTCGTCGAAGCCAGCGCTGCGTTCGTATCACCGCTTGCGAGCTGGACCTGGCAATGCAGCTGGGCTTGTTGCCAGCCCAATTCCGGCGCGAGTTTCTGCGCCGCCAGTGAATGCAAAACTTCTGCTGCCTCGCTTAATCGGTTTTGTCGGAGCAGCGCTTCGGCCAGCAGCAATTGACCGCGCACGATCCGGTCGTCACCGGGAGTTTTTATCGCATCCTCCTGAAATACGCCGCTGGCTGCCTGCAACAAGCTGCTCACGTGCGGCCATTGACCGAGCCTGGCCTGCGCCGCGGCTTCGTTCACAACCGCATCCAGGCGGCGGGTGGAGGCCACGAAATCCCGCACCAGCCGGGAGAACGTTGCGGCCGCAGCCGGATAGTCCTCGTTTTGAAACTGCGCTTCACCGAGCCAGAAAACGTACTGGTCGGCCAGCTTGCCCGCCTGCGATTCATGCGTGGTGAGGAGCTCGACGGCCTGCAAAAATTTCGCCTGTTTGATGTCCGCCTCGGCCTGCATCAGCACCGCTTCGGGAACGCGTTCGGATTTGGGATATTTTTCGGCGAACTCGGCGAATTCCACCTCCGCGCGGCCCCACATGCCGTCCTGAAACGCGCTGGCCGCGGCGGAGTACGCGCGTTCCTCGCGCGTCCCGGCGGCAAGCACCTGCCCGCCGCCCAACGCCAGCAGGAAAAAGATCAAGAGCCAACGGCGCACCAAGCACATGTCTCAACTCTAAACGACGGCCAGAGGCGAAAAAAGCGCGAAATGTGTCCCCAAATTCTCCCGCCTGTTTTTCCAAAATGTCACCGGCTTGTTTCTGAAACGTCTTTGACGAAATTCCGGAAATGTGGTTGGCTCTTTCTGAAACAAAGAAGTCCTACCGACGCCAAGCATCGGCGCTGGCGAATTCTGACCGCCAGCGCCTTCCTGTTTTCCGGGGGGGGGCATTCGCTGTTGATTCGAACCAGCGCCGAATGAGCTTGCCCGCAAAGCAAACCTGCGCAGAATGTTTCTTTGCCACGCACCTGGAAGGGTGGCTGAGTGGTTAAAGGCACCTGACTCGAAATCAGGCGTAGTCGCAAGGCTACCGTGGGTTCGAATCCCACCCCTTCCGCCACTTCGATTTCTTGGGAAATCGAAGGATTTTGGGTGAAAAAGGGGTCAAAAACCGCCAACTGTCAGTGAAAGTGTCAGTAAAGTGAGTGAGTTGCGGCAACTCTTCCACATTGCAGCAGCCCTCTTTCGACACTTCTTCACTGCTCGCTAACGGTTGGGTTTTCGTGTTCGTAAACTGAAAGGTACGAACATGCAAGACCGTTTCAAATTGTTCCGGCGCGGCGCAGTTTTTTACTGCCAGGACCGCAGCACCGGCCAGCAAAAAAGTTTGCAGACCCGCGATAAGGCGGAGGCACGCCGGATCATCCAAGCCAAGAACGACACCGTCAGCCAGCCATTGATGAATTTGGTCATGGCGAGAACTTACCTGTCAGCGCAAGACCCCAAAATGATTACCCGCACCTGGGCGGACGTCATAGAACGATTTTGCAACCGCAGCAACCCCAACACACGCATGAGGCATGAGCGCGTTGTCCGCACCAAGCCGATGCAGTTTTTGAAAGGCAAACGGCTGATTGAGACCACGGCGGATGATTTTTTTGAAGCCTTGAAACTTGGGTCAAATTCAACCATCGCCTTTTTGCAGACCCTTCATAATGACGCGCTCGGCATGGGCTGGATCCCTTCACCTATCCTGCCGCGTAAAATGTGGCCGAAGATGCAGAAGAAAGGCAAACGCGCCATCACGGAAGCTGAACATATAATGCTCATGGCCGCTGTTGACGACGAGTGGCGTTTATATTTTCAACTGCTCTGGTTTATTGGCGCGGCACAGACCGACGCAGCAAACCTGACCGACGCGAACATTGATTGGGAACGATGCATCTTGCGCTACGACCGGCAAAAGTTGAGCGGACGCAGCCTGCCGCCCGCTTGCCTGGTGATTGGCAAAGGTCTTGAAGTCATATTGCGCCAGTTGCCAAGCAACGGTCCGCTCTTTCCTGCGATCTCGAAGATGGACGACCGCAGCCGTGCTTGCTTCATGTGGAAATTGTGCAAGCGCGTAGGCATTAATGGCGTGTCTTTGCACAGCTACCGCTATTCGTGGGCAGAGCGAGCCAAGATTGCAGGTATCCCACAACGGTGGGCGCAAGCCGCTTTGGGACACAATTCCAAGGCCGTGCATGATGCTTACGCGCGCAATGCCTTGGTGATTTGCCCGCCCATTGATGAGCGTAACACATGGATCGGATCGGCCATGAATGGCGATGCCACAAATTGAAATTGTTTCCAAACTACCTGCGAGTAAACCACGGAGGAAATATGACTGTAAGCCCACTGGACGTATTGAACCCTGTGTTTCATTTCTTGGATGCTGCCATCCAGGATTACGGACTATACCTTTTCATCGCGTTCGTCTATTTGCTCATTCCCTTCACCATTTGGGTGTTGAGTGGCGGATTACGGCGAAAATTATTGCGGGGAAAGCCCATGCCTCACATCCCGCCGGTCATCATGGTTTTTTTTCTCGCTGGCCGCCCCACACCGCCACCGGAACCGTTTGAACCATTCCCACCGTTTCACGAGCCGCCAGAATGTTGCTACGATGATTATCCCTTGGACTGACGAGCTGCCCGGCAGGCCGCCGTTCAAATCCTGATGCTACGCGACTGCGTTTCCAGAGTTTCCGCTGGCGTCTGGGATTGTGTCCGCTCTTGTGCTTGCCGCTGGCGTAGCTCCCGAAATTGTCTGGCTCGACGGCTTTTGGTCATGATAACTGCTGTCCGTTGTCCCCAGCTTTGCTCAATCAGACGATAGAATGGATCGTTTTGATAATGCGCCGCCAATATGTCCATGATGGCGGGCTGATCCCCGCGCCGGGTAATGTTCTCCTGCAGTTGCTCCTTGTCGCTGGTAAATATGTGAATTCCTTTCTTGCCACGCGAAATGGTCACATACCACTGCTGCTGGCTCGTGGCGGCTTTAGCCCCTGAATCCGAAAACAGAACGTAATCCACCGACTTGCCCTGCGAGGCGTAAGACGTGATGGCGTAGCCGCGAACGAACTGACGAAAGTTATTGTCCAGGACTCGGCCATCCGCTAACGCAATGCGGCCATCGGGCTCAACGGCCTTCACCGTTACCAGTTCACCGTTGGCCAACTTCCGATTCTCAACGCTCCGGCCATTGGCCTTGAGTTGCAGCTTATCGCCGGAGGCCAAGGCCAGTTCCTTGCGCTTGCAGGCCGTCAACTTATCCAGATGCTTGAATGAAATGGGAACGATGCGCGTGTCCGTCTCCACCAGCAAATGTGTCTCGGTAATCACTTTCAATCGCGCTGATTCACCGGCCTTGAACCCGCGCACGTCACGATTGAATACCAGCACCGTGTCTGGCGTGTAGGAACGGGCATCGCGTTTCTGCGCATTCGTCATATCGACTGGCTGAAAGGCTGTTACCAGGATTTCCGATTCGCCAATCACTTTATCACGTTTGAGCGCGGCGCGGACCGCCTCGTTGACCTGGTGAATCTCATTCCAGCTTTGCGAGACGACTACGGTGGTTTGCCGGGCTTTCACGAGTTCCAGATAACGCGTCGCCAATTTTTCATGCTTGTCGGCCAGCGTGCATGATTCAATGGTTTTCAATTTGTCCAGCCGTTCAAACGATTCCGAGAATTTGCCGTCGCGCGCTTCCTCGACCGCCTGCCGGTATTCCTTGATGCGCCGGCGCTCCTCGATTGATTTTGCCAGCGCCGGGTTCTGCCGGCGGATATTCGTCAACTCGACTGGCCGGATGCCCGAATGTTGCTCGATCGCCCACAGTGAATCTCCCGCCTCGACCGCCCCATGCTGGCGCGTGTCACCCGACAAAACTAGCCGTGCACCCCGCTCCTCCACCAACCGGAGCAATTCCAACATCGGTTGCCCTCCAATCTGGCCAGCCTCGTCCACAATGACGACCGCCCCCTCGTGGAGTTCTTTGCGTTGCAGGAAACTGGCCAGGGTTGCCGGTGAAGGAAACCCGTCGCGCTCCATGTCCAGCACTTGCTGGCGTTGCGGCGCGAGAACGACCACATCGCGCCCGCTATCGCGGAACTGCCCGACTAGCTCGCGCAGCACGAAACTTTTGCCCGTGCCTGCCCCGCCGCGAAAGACTGAGACGCGGTGGATGTTCGAGACCAGCTTGTGGAGGGCTTCGCGTTGTTCCTCATCCAGCTTTGGATTGAACGGTTTTGGCTTCCAGATCAGCGAATGGCAGTCCCCGATACCTTCCTTGACGGTCTGGACAATTTCCCATTCCCGAAAGAGATGCTCCCTCGTGGAAACTCTCCCGGGGAGATGGCCAAAACGCACGTAACCGCGCTTTTGCGTGACGGCCTGAATGTCTGCCAGCGAAACATCCTGCCCTCTGGCGCGTTCGAGAGCATGGCGCCACAGTTCGTGCTCGTGGACAATGGACCGCCTTTCAAATAAATGTTGTTCCGCCCACGTGACAGCCTGCTCGCATACATTCTCGCCGGAAACAGGCACAGAAGATTTTGTCACCGTTAAATTATTCAGCGAATCCCTTTCACCCGCCGTCATCTGATCGTCCCATAGAGTTTGCAGCTTTTCCAAACCGATGTCCCGGATTTTTCGTGGCCGTTCCTTGTGTGCGATGTTCTCCCGAATCGTGGCAATGTTGCCATCAGCTTTCTCCGGCTCGCGCGCCAGCAGTTCCTTGGTTTTCTGGTCAATCTCCCGATGCCGCTTGGAAAACTTTTCAATCAGTTCTGGCGCGACGCCTTGGATCTCAAAATCCCCGCGCGGTTTGTTTTTAATCTGATAACCGAACTTCACCAGTTCGCGTGTCAGTTCATGATAATAGACATTCTCGACAAACTTTTGCGCGACAAACATTTCGTGGTTCTGCAATGCCTTCCATTGTTTCTCCACGGAATCAAACGTGGCGTTGAACACGATGCAGTGCGTGTGCAGATGTGGATCCAAAGAGCGGGAGGTGTCATGCCGGAACATCGCGGCCACGAGGTTCCCCGTGGGCCGGTCAGTGCATTCATTGCCTTTCCGGACACGCGTGGCCGCGAAGGTTTGCAGTTGGTTCATAGCCAGCGTCACGGCCTGCTCATGCGCCTCGACAATCCGCGCGTCCTTGCCGACCAGCGCGGCGATGGAAACCGATTTTGGCGGTGAAAACGTGAAGTCGTAGAATACACGGCGATTGGCCGTCTCGCGTTCCTTGCCGTCTATCCCCTTTTCTACTCGTGTGGTCTTTTGCCGAAGCGTCAGCCGCTCGCCGGTTTGCGGATGAAGATTGTCGCAGAGGCGGGCAAATTCGTCACTGGTTGTGATGCCACGCAACTCCAAATCTTCCGCACCATTGCCGAACCACTGACCGAGCACTGACTGTCCTTCGGCATAGTAATCGCCGATGGCCAGGTGTTCCTTAAAATACTTTTTAGCGTCAACTGGGTTGTATTGCGCTTTCGGTGCGAGCATGGGCAAAACGTAACCGGACCGGACTGGATTGTGTTAGCGAGTAGTGAAAGAGCAGGCTTTGGTTAAGCCGAGTAGTCCCCACGTCATCTCGCTGGCTGCTCCTGCCCGTTTGATGATTGGGATTTGCGGGCGTTCTTGTCCTTCCAATACTGTGCCAAGGCAGACGTGGCCCGTGACAGCCATTCTTCATTATTTTCCGCTTCCACCAGTTTTGCTCGGGCAAAGTATTTTTCACTATTGGGTGCCGGACGCCCCAGCGGCTTGAGTAGTCCGCGCGCGACCAAAATTGGAATGTCATGCGGCTTGAAACCAAGGTAAGCAGCGGTCTCCACCGAGTTCAAACGGGCGGGCAGCCGCGCCAGGTTCAACAGCTCTTTTCGTTCGTTGTTCATGATCTTTAATTGTTTTGGCGGGCATTTTGGCAGAAGCCCATGCTCTGTTTGTGCAATCTTTGCACAAAATGAATGCCCACAAACTGTTGCCATCCTGCCACAATTTCGGATGGCGTTTGTGTATGACACACACAAAATGAAATTCGATATTTGCCATCCTGAGTGATTTTCTATTCGCCTTTCCTAGTCGTCATTATTCCAGAAATCACGAGTTTATCTGAATCGGACGCGGGGAAGGTGTCCTTGGGACACAAAATGAATCGAGAAGCTTGGCCCGGCCGTCAAGCACTCAACACTGTGATGAATTCGAGCCGGTTTGCTTTTTGAGGCGCATCCGCACCAGTGCCAACAGGTCTTTTTCGCTCTCCAGCCCGCGCAAATAGCCGTTGAGAACGCCCAAATGATAACTGATGCCACTGCTCATCAGTCTCCAATTTGTCCCGTCGAGCGTTTCCTCAATGGCATTTTTCAAATCTTTGATGCTGTCGCGGTCACTCCGTCCCGACTTGGCATCCTGAACGCAAAAGGACATTTGCACGTCCCGTTTGATGGCCGGTGTTCCGAGGTCGAGACGGATGAATCTTTCCCTCTCCAATGCCGAGACCAGGAGGTTTTGCAAATCCACAGCCGTGAGCTTTTTCAACTTTGAAATCTCGTCATGCAGATTCTGCCGTTTTTGGCGCAACTCGCGTTCTGCCTGTTCCCTCTGGAACATTTCAGAACATACCCGGTAACTGTCATATTCCCGGCCTTCTACCTCGGACATGCAGAATCGCTCCCGGTCAGCCGCATAATTTTCATCTACTGCCGGCGGCTTTTCTACAGTCAAAGATTCAGTCTCAACCTTGCCGCATTTCGGACACGTCGTGACGGCGCTGATTTCTTTGCCGGCGCGCTGATATTCAATTTTGGCCTCACTCTGACACTGCGTGCAAAAAACCTTTTTGCGCCGGTATTCTGCGCCGTCTTCGTAAAAAGCCCGCCGGGAAGCACACTTGGGGCAAATAAAGAAGAAAAGCACCTGATCATTTCCGTCCCGGTCGTGCAAATCTTTCTCCTCACAAACCATGTCGGAAAAACAGGCGACGCAGCGAATCCCGCGAGGCGGTCTGGCTTGGTCCAGTTGTCTGTCCCGCTGGCGGTCCTTTTCACGCCAGAACGCAATGGTATCGAATTTGTCCCCGTAACGCTCTCCGCGCAGGAAATACAACGCAACTTTGACAAGCATTGTTTGCCAGACATGTTCCGCTGGCGTTCCAACAGCAGCTTCAGCGAATCGTTTTCCCATGTTGCGGCATTCCTCAACGGTCTGCCGGTCATACAGGTCACCGTAATAAACTTCTTCCCTCAAATATGTGGGGCAATTCATAAAACTCCCTTTGCTTGGCAACAAAATGCCCCAATTCATTTGACGCGTGCAGCAAAATTGATTTCGTTGTTCGGAGTTTCTGGGTTTCCTGCTTGTGAACGGACAAGCGATGTCCGCGAACTATCTCGCTGACTTCTTGCCCGTGAGGATGAAAAACTGAAAGCGGCTCAAGTACGACGAATCATCGCCGCTCTGGACGAAAAACCGGGGCGCTGAATTTTGAATCCAACGCGCAAAAATGTCAGGCAGCGTGTTTGCGGCAAAGGTGGCACGAGCGTCTCGCCTGCCGCGTTTGGTGACTCGCCGGAAGCAATTCCTGCCTTTGCAATCGCTGTTTATTTCGCTACTCTTGCAGAATGAAAATCACGGAAGACGCGCGGAAATATGTACAAAAGTTTGGCACCGCTGAAGAAGGGGTGCTGAAAACGGGCGTGGAAGAAAAACACCGCGAGTTTGTCGAAAGAACACGGAGAGCTACGTGAAGACGTAATGCCTCACGCTCACCATGCGTTCTCGCTATGATTCTCACAGGTCCAGCGATTAAATCAGCCGTCAAGGGCGGCGATGTTTTCCTTGAGCCGTTCGACGTATCCAACCTCAATCCCAACAGCTACAACTATCACTTGGCGGATTCGTTGCTGGTGCTGGGTCTTGGCGGAAAACTGGCGCGCAAAATCTCGTTATCGTCAGAGGGTTTCATTCTAAAACCTGGCAAGGTTTATTTGGGCGCTACGCTCGAACGAATCGGAAGCGACCGATACGTGACCCTGCTCCTTGGCCGTTCTTCCATTGGCAGGCTTGGGATATTTCTGAATGTCACTGCAGACCTCGGCCACCTCGGTAGCTGTTCGCACTGGACGCTTGAGTTGACGGTGGTTCAACCGGTGCGGGTTTATCCCAAGATGAAAATTGGGCAGGTTTCGTTTTGGCTGACTGATGGCAGCAGTTCACACCGTTACGATGGCCGATACCATCGTGATTGGCAGCCGGTCGGGAATCGCGACCGCTCCATCACTCGAAAGACGCGATGATACTCACTGGCCCACAGATTGAATTTGCTGTCGAGGAGAGCGACATTGTCATTCGCCCGTTTCGGAAACGTCAGCTTGCTCCAAACTCGTATGACTTCCGGCTTGGCAATCGATGCTGCGTTTACACTTCTAAAACTTTGGATGCGGCGAAAGAGAACTCGGCACGAACTTTCACAATCCCAAAGGGCGGCATGATGCTCAAGCCGGACCGGGTTTATCTCGTTAACACTGAAGAGACGATGGGCAGCACACGCTACGTTCCGATTATTCGGGGACGTTCGTCTGTTGGCAGGCTTGGGATCTTCATTGACATCACGGCAGATTTGATTGACCTGGGTTCTATCAATCAATGGACACTCCAACTGCATGCGATTCATCCTGTCCGCATTTACCCGGGAATGCTGATCGGGCAGGTTACGTTTTGGCGCACGTATGGCCGTCGCGTGCTATATGACGGCAAGTATCATGCCCGACTTAGTCCTGTTGCGTCGCTATCGTATCTCGACCACCCATTATGCCCATGAAAACTCTATCGAATGCCGCTGAAAGCGAAGAACTCGGTTTCTTTTACGACAACATACATGGACGCATTTCATTGGATGAACTGCCATCGGCGTTTCATGTCGCCTTAAAGGCGGTCCTTTCGTCTCCCGCCCTGGATCGACTCAAGCGAATCAGTCAACTCGGCCATACATCTTTAAGCTACTTTTCCGCCACACACACGCGTTTCTCTCATGCGCTTGGAAGCATGTTGGTGATGAATAAGCTATTTCTCCATGTAAGTAGGCGGAAGAACGGATTACCGAAAGCGCTGTTCGCTCAGGTTGGGAAAAAATACAGAAAACAAATCAAACCGTTCGGTGATGCCGAAACGTTCATCCATTGCCATCTGTTACTAGCGGCCCTTTACCA
>DATEGR010000559.1:0-3719 GCA_035279985.1 Verrucomicrobiia bacterium | reverse complement strand
AACGGTTTTGAGCGTCGTGGTCTTGCCGGCGCCGTTGGCGCCGATGAGGGTGACGATGCTGCCGGGCGGCACGGACAGGGAAATTCCGCGCAGCGCGGTAATCGCACCATAGCTCACGGTCAAATTTCGCAGCTCAAGCATCCTGAGGACGTTCTTCTCCGAGATAGGCTTCAATGACTTTCGGATTTTTGCGCACCTCGTCCGGCTGGCCTTCGGCGATCTTCACGCCGTAATCCAAAACGGCGATGCGCTCGCAAATGCCCATGACGACCTGCATGTCGTGTTCCACCAGTAGAACCGAAATCTGAAATTTGCCCTTGATGAACTGAATCAGCCGCATCAACTCCGTTTTCTCGTTCGGGTTCATGCCGGCGGCGGGCTCATCCAGCAAAAGCAGTTTCGGCCGGGCCGCCAGGGCACGGACGATTTCCAGCCGCCGCTGGTCGCCGTAACTCAAACTTTTGGCCGGCGCGGCGGCGGCTTTTTCGAGATGAAAAATCTCCAGCAGCGCCCGCACCTGTGCGGCAATCTCCTGCTCCTCGGCCCAGAACGCTCGCCCGCGCCAAAGCGCGTGGCGGATGTCGCCACGCAAATGCAGATGGAAAACGGTGCGGACGTTGTCGAACACCGTCAACGACGGGAACAGCCGGATGTTTTGGAAGGTGCGTGCGATGCCGCGCACGGTGATGCGATATGGCTTATGACCACCGATGGAGTAACCGTCAAAAAAAATTTTGCCCTCGGTCGGTTGATAGACGCCGGTGATGAGGTTGAAGACCGTGGTCTTGCCCGCACCGTTCGGGCCGATCAAGCCGACCAGTTCGTTGCGTCCGATTTGCAGATCCAAGTTCGACACGGCGGTCAATCCGCCGAAACGGATCGTCACGCGTTCGGCACGCAATAGATTATCTCCGGTTGCGGTGCCTGTCGTCATGGCGCTGTTCCCGTGTGTTTTTGACGCCAGATGAACAGGCCTTGCGGACGTGTCAACATGAGCACAATCAATAACAGCGAGTAAATTATCATCCGCGTGTCGCCGATCCAGCCGAGATGCGGATATCCGGCGAGCTTGCGCAAACCTTCGGGCATGAGCGTCAGCAGCGCGGCGGCAAGGATGACACCCGGCGTATTGCCCATGCCGCCGAGGATGACCATGACCACAAAGGTGATGGACAACATAAAACCGAAACCGCCGGGAGTAAGAAACTGAATCGCGTGTGCATACAGCCCGCCGGCAATGCCCGCGAAAAAAGCGCCAATGACGAAGGCAGCAACTTTGTATTTGGTTGTGTTGATACCCATCGCTTCGGCAGCCACTTCGTCGTCACGGACGGCGATAAATCCGCGCCCGTACGTGGAATGAACGAGCGCAGTGACAACATAGACGGTCAGGGCGGCAAAGCCAAAGACCCAGAAGAAATTGGTCCAGCCATGCATGACGCTCAGGCCGCGCGCCGCGCCGACCGCGTTCATGTTCTGGAATATGACGCGGATGATTTCCCCGAAACCGAGCGTGACGATGGCCAGATAATCGCCTTTCAAACGCAGCGTCGGCAGGCCCACCAGCAGGCCCACCATGGCTGCGACCAGTCCGCCGGCCAGCAGAGCGCTCAAGAATAGCGCCTCGGACGCCACTGGATTTTCCACGCCAAACTGATTCGTAATCACCGCCGCCGTGTAAGCGCCGACGGCCATGAATCCGGCGTGGCCGAGCGAAAACTGGCCGGTGTAGCCGTTGATGAGATTCAGGCTGACGGCAAGAATGATGTTGATGCCGATATTGTAAAAAATGAACAGCGCGTAGGGATTGAGGTGACTCGCGAACAGCGAAATCAACAGGCTCAGACCCAGCGCCGCCAGCAAGAGGAGTTTGGCATGTCGGAATCTCATACCTTTTCAATCTCCTTTTTGCCGAGCAGCCCCGACGGTTTGATAAGCAGGATTAAAATCAAAATGGCAAACGCGATGGCATCACGGTAGGTCGAGGAAATGTAGCCGGAAACAAACGTCTCCGTGGTACCGATGATGAGCCCGCCCAGCACGGCGCCCGGCAGGTTGCCGATGCCGCCCAGCACGGCGGCGACGAACGCCTTTAAGCCGGGCAAAATGCCCATCAGCGGGTCAATCGCCGGATAATTGACGGCGAACAAAATCCCCGCCGCCGCCGCCAGCGCCGAGCCGAGCGCGAAGGTGAACGAGATGACGATGTCAGTATTGACCCCCATGAGCGCCGCGGCTTCGGGATTGAAGGACAACGCGCGCATGGCCATGCCGATTTTCGTTTTCTGCACGATGAACCGCAGCGCCACCAGCAACAGCCCCGTCACGACGAGCACGATGATTTGATTGCTCGTGATGCTCAGGCCGCCGAGATGCGCGATGGGATAAACGGGAATGATCTGCGGAAAGCTTTTGGGCGCGGCACCGAAAACGAACTGTCCGGTGTATTCGAGAAACAACGAAACACCAATGGCGGTGATCAGCACGGTCAATTTCGGGCTGCGCCGCAGCGGACGGTAAGCGAATCGCTCAATCCCGACGCCGATCACTGCACAAATCAGCATCGCCGCGAGCATGACCACCAGTCCGCTCCCGATGGACGGTGTCGGCAAAAACGTGGCGATTTTTGGCGCGAGATAAAATCCGGCGAATGCGCCCAACATGAATACGTCGCCGTGGGCGAAATTGATGAAGCGGAGGATGCCATAGACCATGGTGTAACCGAGCGCGATGAGCGCGAGGATGGAGCCGAAGGCCAGCCCGTTGATGAGCTGTTGAAGAAATTCGATGAGCTTCTCGTGAAATTCGATCATGCCGGTTCCACAGAATTCCTGTACTCAGCGTCAGATATCACCACACGCAGGATGGCGTGGCGGTGGAATTTTGTCGAGTACGCGAAACCGGGCGTAATGTCCTAATTTGGCAGTAGGGCACGACGTAAGGAGTGCATGCTCAACGACTCGTTACCTCGTCGCCTACAAATTCAGGACAGTACCAAACCGGCGGCTAGGGGGCGACCGTCTGCACGTATTTGAACTGGCCGTTGGTGATGGTCAAAATCACGGCGGGCTTTGAGGCATTGCGGTTCGCGTCAATCGTGATGTTGCCGGTAACACCGGCGAAATCCTTTGTCGCCGCGAGCGCGTCGCGGACTTTTGCGCCGTCGGTTGAGCCGGCACGTTTCATGGCGTCCGCCAGGATCATCGCCGAATCATAACCCAGCGCGGCCATGGCATCGGGCATTTCGTTGTATTTGGCCTGGAATTTTTTTACGAAATTCTGCACGGCCGGCGACGTGTCCTGCGGCGAATAATGCGTGGAAAAAAAACAACCTTCCAGCGCCTTGCCGCCGATAGGCACCAGCGAGGACGATTCCCAGCCGTCGCCGCCGAACAGCGGCACGGCGAAGCCAAGCTGTCGGGCCTGCAACGCAATCAGCCCCACTTCCGTGTAATAGCCCGGAACAAAGATGCCTTCGGGATTGTCGGCTTTGATGGCCGTCAGTTGCGCACTGAAGTCCTTGTCACCGTGGCTGTAATTTTCCTCGGCGACGATCCTGCCGCCATCAGCGGTGAAGCCGGCGATGAAATATTTTGCCAGCCCCACGCTGTAATCGCTGCTCGCCTCCTTCAGCACAGCCGCCGTCTTCAGTTTGAGCGTCTTGCGCGCGAAGTTCGCCATGACGGTGCCCTGGAACGGATCAATAAAACAAACACGGA
>DATEGR010000558.1:0-3911 GCA_035279985.1 Verrucomicrobiia bacterium | reverse complement strand
TTTCCGCAATCGCATCCGCGCAGGCCTCGTCGAGCGTGCGGTTCACGGTGATGATGCCGCCAAAAGGCGCCTGTTTGTCTGTCGCCAATGCCTTGTCCCACGCCTCGCGCAGGTTCGTGCCCTGGCCGATGCCGCACGGATTCATGTGTTTGAGAATTGCCAACGTCGGCGGGTCGCCAGCGAATTCGGCAATTAAATTCGCCGCCGCCGTCAAATCCAGAATGTTGTTGTAGGAAAGTTCCTTCCCGTGAAGTTGCTGGAAATATTCACGGAATCTGCCGTAAAGCGCCGCCTTTTGGTGCGGGTTTTCGCCATAACGCAGCGGTTGTGCCAGCGGCGCGGAAACGGTGAGCGATTCCGGTAATTCCGAATTCCGAATTCTGAATTCCGAATCCAAATGGGCGGCAATGGCCGCGTCATAGGCCGCCGTCCGCGCAAAAACCCTGGCCGCCAGTTTGCGGCGCAGTTCGAGCGTGGTATCGCCGTTTGCCTTGATTTGATCGGCCACTTCCTCGTAATCCCGCGGGTCCACCACCACGGTTACACTGTCGTGGTTTTTGGCCGCGCTGCGGAGCATGGACGGCCCGCCAATGTCTATGTTTTCAATCGCGTCGTGTAACGACACGCCCGGTTTGGCCACCGTTTGCTCGAACGGATAAAGATTCACCACAACCAGGTCAATCGGCGGGATCCCATGCTCGCGCACCGCGGCTTCGTGCTTGGCGTCACCCCGAATAAAAAGCAGTCCGCCGTGGACTTTCGGGTGCAGCGTTTTGACCCGGCCGTCGAGCATTTCGGGAAAACCAGTGTGGTCGCTGATGTCTTTTACCGTCAGCCCGGCTTCGCGCAACGTTCTGGCCGTGCCGCCGGTGGAAATCAGTTCGACCCCCGCCGCCGCGAGAGCTTGTGCCAGCGGGACCAGACCGGTTTTATCAGAGACTGAAAGCAGTGCCCTTTGAATTTTTGCCATAACGCCACAAAATCCCTCAAAGCCGCCGATGCCGTCAATGGCAAATCAGGATTTCGGATTCTGTGTTTGCACCATGTCCGCACCAATCGCGCGTTCGAGCCGGGCACGCGCGGCTGCGTAGTCGTGCAATGCCAGAATTTCCGTCGTGCGCGCCTGAGTGAGCGACGTCTGGGCGTCGAGCACGTCCAGTTGCGTGCCGGTGCCGGCAGTGGCGCGCGCCTCGGCCTCGCGCAATGCCTCCTCGGCCTCCGCCTGAACGGTCTTTTGCGAATCCAGCACCTCGCGGGCTTCAATGAACTGGGAGTAGGCCGTTCGCACCTCCAGCTCGATTTGGCGCCCCTTGTCTGCCACGTCGGTCCTGGATCTTTCGTAAAGCGCCCGGGCTTGCACGACTTTGCCGCGCGTCAGCAGTCCGTCAAAGATGTCCCAGCTCAACTGTGCCCCGGCGTTCCAGCCGTGCAGGTCGTGATTGAGATCAACCGGCGGGGTGAATTGCGCGTTGTACCAATCGTAGCCGGCAAAAACCTGAACGGTCGGCTTGTAACCCGACCTGGCACTGACCACGTTTTCCCGCTGCAACGCCTCCGCCTTGCGCAGGGCGGCAAGTTCGGTGCGATTCGCCAGCGCCCGCTCGATGGCTTGTGGCAGGTCGATTTGATACGGCTGGGCTTCAAGTTTGTCGGACAGGTTAAGCGGAATATCCTCCCAAATATCGTGCGGCAGATTATAGCCGAGCAGATTGGCCAGGTTGTTTTTGGCGATGCGGTAATTATTCCGCGCCTGGATCAAGGCCGGACGTTCGTTGGCCACGGCGACTTCGGCCCGGAGCACGTTGAAATGCGGTACGGTGCCGGCATTGTACCGACTCTGCTGGTCCTGAAGTTCTTTTGAAAGCAACTCGACCGACGCCTCGTGCACGACGATTTGTTGCGCGGCCAGCAAGACGTCGTAATAGGCCAGCCGCGTATTCAGCAGCGTATCCTCCACCACGGTCTGATACTGCAGCAAGGATTGCTCCTTCGTGAGCCGGGCAGCGCGGATGGCGGCTGCCATCCTGCCGCCTTCATAAATGGACTGTACAATCTGAACACCCGCGTTCCAATTCTGATCCGGCAACTGTGGAATGCCCGGCACGGGAAAATTTTCAATCGCGCTGCGCTCGGTCCTCTTGTATTGGCCGGAGGCGATCACGTGGGGCAACGCCACGGCGCGGGTCTGGATCACGACGCCGTAGTTTGCCTGCAAATCACTTTTGGCCTTGAGAATCGTGGCGTTCTGGCTCAGCGCCAGATTCAGGCAATCCATGAGCGACAACGGCCGGGTGACCCACCCGGGCGCATTGGTGTCGGCGGCGGTGTCTTGCGCCGGCAGCTTCAAACCGGCGAGGAAACCGACGAGCACCAGCAGTAAGGTGAGTTTGATTGTTTTCATATTTTTCAAATTCTTTCAACGCCGCCGCCGGCCGGCCGGGACCGGTTTGGGCCTGGCGGACTCAGGGTCGGGCAAGTGTTTCATGGCGGCAAGTGAGAAGCGCGCAATGTGCCCGGCCAGTTGCTCCACCACCGAGGCGTCCAGCCGTTGCTCGGGAAACAGCCGTGTAATCATTGTCCGGCAATGATGGTAAAAAACACACTGACTGACGACGCTGAAACAACACAACCGGATTTTTTCGTCATCGGGCGAACAGTCGAGAATTTCCGCCACGAGGCCACGGAGCAGATCGGCCATCGGCCGGATGCGCACTTCCAGCAGCAAATCCAGCGCTTCGGTCGGCTCCACCATTTCGCGCGACATGATCCTGCCAAATTGGGTGGTGGAACCGCTGTCGAAAATGCGCAGCAGAAAAGACCGGACGAATGCGCGCAGCTTTTCTTCCGGTGGCGCGTCCGCCGCCACGCCCAGCAACGGGGGATACTTTTCAAATGCCTTTTGCTGCGAATGACGCAGGACTTCGGCGTACAGCGTTTCCTTGTCCCCAAAATGGTAGTTGACCGCCGCCACGTTGGCGCCGGCGCGCCGGCAAATCTCCCGCACAGTCGCATTGCGAAAACCCACCTCGGCAAACACGCCACCCGCCGCTTCCAGAAGCTGCCGTCGCGTTTCATCATGCGCCAGCGGATCAGCGCCGGACAAGGATTTCAAATTCATGTTTCAAACAAATAATTAAAACATTTGTTTGACATGTCAAACTTTTTTTGTTGAGTTATTGGAAAACGGCAAATTACTGAATCCGATGACGCGAAGCAAAATTCTCTGGGTTTTGGCGCTGGCCGCGAGTTTCATCTCGGGCTGTTCACCAAATTCGTCGAACGAGTTTCAAGGTTACATTGAGGGGGAGTACGTTTTTGCCGCCTCGCCGCTGAGCGGCACACTGCAACAGCTTGTTGTGGCCCGCGGTGACCGGGTTGAAACCGGGCAACGGCTGTTTCAACTGGAACGCCGTTCCGAGGCCGACGCCGCCCGCCAGGCCAGCAATAATCTGGCGCAGGCGCAGACCAGCCTCGCCCTGTCTGAAGCCGAATATGCCCGCCGCGAGCAATTGCGTGGCGATCAGGGCGTGATTTCCGCGGAGGAACTGGATCAGGCCCGGGCGCAACGTGACGCTGATCAGGCGCAGGTCGAAGCCCAGACCGCCGCGCTCGCCAAAGCCAACTGGTCGTTCGAACAAAAGGAACAGTTCGCGCCGACGAACGCGTTTGTACAGGACACCTTGTATCGTGTCGGCGAATGGGTCGCCGCGGGCAAGCCCGTGGTTGAATTGTTGCCGCCGGCCAATCTCAAGGTGCGCTTCTTCGTGCCGGAGACAGTCCTGGCGAATATCAGGCCCGGTCAAACCGTCCAGGTGACCTTCGACGGAGGCAAGGACAATTATTCGGCGACCGTCAATTACATTTCGACCCAGGCCGAGTTCACGCCGCCGGTGATTTACAGCCAACAGAAC
>DATEGR010000557.1:0-13284 GCA_035279985.1 Verrucomicrobiia bacterium | reverse complement strand
CCGGATGTGCTGATTGACTTCGGGCTGCAACTTTACCTGCCGTGGCGGATTGGCCACGGCGCCGTGTTGTATCGGGATTTGCATTATCTGGCGGGCGGGCCGCTGTCGCAATATTTCAACGCGCTCCTGTTCAAAATCTTCGGCGTTTCCTTCAGTACGTTGATTTTTGCAAACCTCGCCATCACGGCCGGGATGCTGGTTCTCGTTTACCGCCGCTTTCTGGCAGCAGCCGACCGCTGGACGGCGACGACGATCTGCCTGGGCATTGTGTTGGTGTTCGCCTTCAGCGAATACCAGGTCGTTGGCAATTACAATTATATCGCGCCGTATTCTCACGAGCTTTTTCACGGTCTGGTTCTTTCCATTCTGGCCATCGCTTTCCTGTCCGATTGGGTCAACAAACAAAAAGCCGGATACGCATTCGCCGCCGGTTTCTGTTTCGGCCTGGTGTTTCTGACCAAACCGGAAATTTTTGTGGCGCTGGCCGCCGGTGTCACCACCGCCTTCCTTCTTTTTCATGTCACGCGTGGCCGGGGGCCTTTGGTCGCCAAATCCGGCACGGCGTTTCTGGCGGCGGCGGTTATTCCGGTGCTGGGATTTTTTCTTTATTTCCTGCATAGGGAGGACTGGCGTGAGAGTTTATATTCCACCGCCTTTGCCTGGGCACCGCTGTGGCTGACGCCGGTTGCCCAGAATCATTTTTATCTGTGGTGCACCGGACTCGACACGCCCGTTTCTCATCTCCGTGAAATGGTCATCCACTTTTTCTGCGTCGCGCTTCTGGTGGCGCTTTATGCGCGATTGTTCCAGCGCGAGACGGGTTTGGGAGCGAAGCGGACCGCCCGGCTGGTGCTGATGATTCCGCTGCTGGTTGCGGCCGGCTGGTTCAACTGGCTCAACTGTGGCGCGTCGTTGCCGTTGTTGGGCCTGGCCGCCTGCGTTCTGCTTTTGAGAAATTACCGGACATTGTCAGTGGAACGGGAGATGACCTTCCCGCTTTTGTGGAGTGTGTTCGGCCTGGTTTTGCTGGCGAAACTGGGATTGTTTTCCCGTGTCTGGCACTATGGATTTGCTTTGGCCATGCCGGCGTCTGTCACGGCCATCTTCCTGTTGTTCTGGCTCCTGCCGGTTTTGCTGGGAAAAAAATACGATGTGGATCCGCGGCCGTTTCGCTTTGCCGTCTGGCTGGCGCTGATGATTGGATTCGGGGTTCTGGTTCGCGATTCGGAATCATGGTACACCACGAAAACGCTGGCGGTGGGGCGGGGCGGCGACCGAATCCTTGCCTTCGATCCGCGCCTCAATCCGGCGGGCGCGGGTGTGCAACTGGCGCTGGACTGGATCGAAAAGGACATGCCGCGCGACGGAACGCTGGCGGTATTGCCGGAGGGCACCACCCTCAATTATCTCAGCCGCCGGGTGAATCCGACCCCATGTCTGGATTGGACGCCGACCGTCCTGACCGCCTTTGGCCAGACCAACATGACGGCGGCCTTTGAGAAAAACCCGCCCGACTACATTTTCCTCGTGGAGCGGGACACGGCCGAGTTTGGCATTGGATATTTCGGGCACTCGCCGGGCTACGGCATCGAATTGATGCAATGGATTGAGGGAAATTACCAGCCGGTGAATTTGATCGGCAACGAACCACTCCGCAACGGCCTGTTCGGCATCGAAATATTGAAACGGCTGCCGTCCCGTTAGCCGCGGAGCGCGGAAAATTTTGTTTTGCAAAATTCCGCCTGCCCGCGTTGAATGGAGAAAACCACGGTTAATCCGTTCCATGAATTTTATGAAACTGACAACACTTTTTTGGGCAATCGTCGCGTCACTGGCGGCCCTTTCCACCTGTGCCGCCGGGACCTTCAAAGGGCCATGGGGCCTCCAGCTTTACAGTCTGCGCACCGAGCTGGCGACCAATGTGCCGGGCACGCTGGACGAGGTGAAAAGCTGGGGCGTCAAAAACGTTGAACTGGCCGGTACCTATAATCTCACCCCCAAGCAGTTCAAGGCCCAGCTGCACTTGTTCGGACTCAAAGCCGTCAGCGGACATTTTTCCTACGACGAATACCGGACCAATCTGGACGGTGTCATTCACGATGCGAAGATCCTGGGATTGAAGTATGTCGGTTGTGCGTGGATTCCGCACGTCGATAACCAGCCGTTTGACGAAAAGACCTGCCGCGAGGCCATTGCCGTTTTCAACCACGCGGGCGAAGTGCTGGCCAAACATGGGTTGAGATTTTTTTATCATGTGCACGGGTACGAATTTCAGCCTTACCAGGACGGCACGTTGCTTGACTTGATGATGAAAGAGACGGACCCGAAATATGTGCGCTTTCAAATGGACGTGTTTTGGATTGTGCATCCCGGGCAGGACCCGGTGAAACTGCTGCAAAAATATGGCAAACGCTGGCAGCTCATGCACCTGAAGGGAATGCGCGACAGCACGCCGACGGGCCTGATTACCGGCCAGACGGACGTGACCAATGACGTGGCGTTGGGGACGGGGAAGATTGATTACGCGCCAATTTTGCGCGAGGCGAAGAAAATCGGGATAAAATGGTATTACATCGAAGACGAATCACCGTCGTCTGAACAACAGGTCCCGCAAAGCATCCGCTACCTCAAAACGGTAAAATGGTAACAAACCGGAATTATCCTTTATGAAAGAACCGGTCCTGGCGTTTTTGATTCTGTCCGCGGGCGCGAAGCTGGCTTTCGGCGATTCAACAACCAACCTGGGCATCTTTTCCGAGCAGGCCGACATCGGCAATGTGGCCAAATCCGGCTCAGTCCAATTCGACCCGGCCAACGGCGAATACCGCATTGCCGGCGGTGGCGAAAACATGTGGATGACCAACGACGCGTTTCATTTCGTCTGGGTGAAGATGTCGGGTGACCTGAGTCTCGCGGCGGACATCAAGTTTCCGGGAACGCAAGGAAACCCTCACCGCAAAGCGTGCCTGATGATCCGCCAGTCGCTGGATCCGGATTCGGTGTACGCGGACGTTGCCCTGCACGGGGTCGGGTTGACCGCGCTTCAGTATCGTGAATCCGCCGGCGACACGACGCGTGAAATCCAGTCTGACCTGTCCGGACCCGAGCGGGTGGGCATTGAGAAGCACGGTGATGATGTGACGATGTCGGTGGCCGCCGCGGGGGAAGCACTGCACTCCGCGGGCGCCATGTATCGGATTCAATTCAAGGAGCCGTTTTATGTCGGTCTGGGCGTTTGCGCCCACAACAACAAGGCCATCGAGCAAGCCGTTTTTTCAAACGTTGAACTCAAGTCCAGCCCGGCGGGAGCCGGCAATCAGGCAGTGATTGAGAGCGCGTTGGAGACGGTTGAAGTCGCTTCCACGGACCGGCAGGTGGTTTATCATACGCGGGATCACATCGAGGCGCCGAACTGGTCGCGGGACGGAAAGTATTTTCTCTTCAACAGCCAGGGGCGGATCTACCAGCTGCCGGTCAAAGGCGGCACACCGGAGCTGCTCAACACCGGCGGCCAGACGCAATGCAACAACGACCATGGCCTTTCACCCGACGGCCAGCGATTCGCCGTCAGTGATCAGACCCAGGGCGGCAAATCGCACATTTATGTGCTGCCGATTGCCGGCGGCAAACCGCATCTGATTACGAAACTTGCGCCCTCGTATTGGCATGGCTGGTCGCCGGATGGAAAAACCCTCGCGTACTGTGCCGAGCGCAATGGGAATTTCGATGTTTACACCATTTCCGCCCGCGGCGGGAAGGAAAAGCGCCTGACCACGGCACCGGGCCTGGATGACGGCCCGGATTATTCGCCGGATGGACAATACCTTTACTTCAATTCCGAGCGCACCGGTTTGATGCAAATCTGGCGGATGAAGCCGGACGGCTCGGACCAGGAGCAGGTCACGTCCGACGACTATAACAACTGGTTTGCGCATCCGTCGCCGAATGGCCGCTGGCTGGTTTTTCTCTCCTATGCCAGGGAGGTGAAAGGCCATCCGCCGGGTCAGGACGTGACGATCCGGCTCATGTCGCTGGCCAACGGGCGAATTCAGGTGTTGGCGAAATTGTATGGCGGGCAGGGGACCATCAATGTTCCGTCCTGGTCGCCGGACAGCCGGAACCTCGCTTTCGTCAGTTATCAAAAAATCCATTACTGAATATGGCTGCCAAAAAATACCTCGTTGAGTTCATCGGCACATTCTTTCTCGTGCTGACCGTCGGCATGACGGTCATCAACCCGGATGCCGGCACGATTGCGCCGCTGGCCATCGGTTCGGCGTTGATGATCATGGTTTATGCCGGTGGTCACATCTCCGGTGGCCATTACAATCCGGCCGTCACGCTGGCGGTCTGGCTGCGCGGGCGCTGCCCGCAGTCGGATGTACTTCCCTACATGGGTTCACAACTCGCCGGCGGCATCCTGGCCGCGATGGCGGTGCTGTTTCTAAAAGGGGACCCGACGGTGGTGCCGCAAGAGGTAGGAATTTTTCCTGCGCTCGTCGCCGAGTTGCTCGGAACCTTTGCGCTCGCCTACGTGGTATTGAATGTCGCAACGGCGAAAGCCACGGCGGGCAATTCCTACTTCGGACTGGCCATCGGTTTTACAGTCACCGTCATGGCGTTTGCCCTCGGTGGTGTTTCCGGTGGCGCCTTCAACCCGGCAGTTGCCCTCGGTATCACCGTCATGCATCTGGCCAAAACCGCCAATCTGTGGCTCTATCTGGCGGCGAATTTCGCGGGCGGCGGGCTGGCGGCGGTGGCATTCCGGTTCATCAATCCCGAGGACAAATGATTTGTCACTCCTGAAATGGCGGCTACGGTTATCCCCAATTATCTTCGCGCGCAGTCGGACGGCGTCTTGCTCTTTGTGAAACTCCAGCCGCGCGCGTCCGTCAATGAAATCGTGCCCCAGGACGGGCTCGTCGACGAGTTGCGCATCAGGGTCACGGCGCCGCCGGTGGATGCGGCCGCGAACGAAGCGCTGGTCCGGTTGCTGGCCGGGCGGTTGGATTGCGCGCGCAGTTCCATCGAACTGGTGCGCGGCCACAAATCGCGGCATAAGACGGTCATGCTCTACGGCTTTACGCCGGAAGAGGTGCTAAAGCGTTTTTAATTAACACGCTTTTTGCGGATTCGATGCCGAGTCGAGGTCTCCCCGAGGGTCCCCCTTGTCCAATTTGGGGACAAAAGCTGCAGGTGAAGGCGATCGACATCACGGTGACGAATTTGTGCGAAACAGGCACTCAAACTGCTGGTGATCAAGCCAACCCGAATGGCCTCAACGGAACCGGGAAATGGATGAATTAACATGAAGCCGCTTCAACGCAAAAAAACGTCACAATCCGGCGGCGCTTTTGGTGCGAACAACGGACTGGCCACGGATGTTTTGGAGCGGTCACCGGCCGCCGAACCGTTGAAGAATCTCCATGACGAGAATGCGCGCCTGGCGAAGGAAAACGCGCAACTGATCCGCGAACGGGATTCCCTCAAGGCCCGGGTTGACAATCGTGCCGGTCAGGATGCTGCGGAGGGGGAAGGCCGGGAGGGAACGATGACCGACCCCCATCAGTTGCTGCAGGCCATTCTGGATAATATTCCCGACCGGATTTATTTCAAAGATACCGCATCCCGGTTCATCAAACTCAGCCAATCCCTCGCTCATCGCCTGGGGGTGGCAAATCCGGTTTCGGCCATTGGCAAGACGGACTTTGATTTTATCCATTCGGAAAACGCCAAGGAATATCAGCAGGATGAGCAGCGGGTGATACAGACCGGCCAGCCCTTGATCAACAAGACGGAAAGGCAAATTCTGCCCAATGGAGAAATCGGCTGGACATCCACCACGAAAGTGCCGTTGCGCGACAAGGATGGCAAAGTCGTTGGCCTGGTGGGCATCAACCGTGACATTACGGAGCAGAAACGCGCGGAAGAGACGCTGCGTCAATCGTACGACGAATTGGAGAAACGGGTCGCCGAGCGCACGGCTGAGATTTCACGGGAACGGCAGTTACTGCGCACCTTGATCGACAATCTGCCGGACTATGTTTACGTCAAAGATGGCGAAGGTCGTTTTATGATGGCCAATGCGGCGGTGGCGCGCCAGATGGGACTGTCCTCACCCGAGGACATTATCGGGAAGTCGGATTTCGACTTCTTCCCGCACGAATTGGCGGCGCGGTACCGCGCCGAGGAAGAGGAGATGGTCCGCTCGGGCAAAGAAATGTTTAACCACGAAGGACCGACGGTGGATGCCAGCAAGCGGGGGAGAGACCGGTGGATTTCAACCACCAAGGTGGTGCTGCGCGACTCCCGCGGCAAAGTGACCGGCTTCATTGGCTTGGGCCGGGACATCACGGAACGCAAACGGATGGAGGAGGTACTGGCCCAGGAACGTTCCTTGTTGCGAACATTGATTAACAATCTGCCGGATTGCGTCTACGCCAAAGATACCGCCGGTCGGAAAATCCTGGCCAATCCGGCTGACCTGAGAAACTATCACTGCCAGACCGAGGCCGAGGCCATCGGCAAAACCGATTTTGACCTTTTCCCGAAGGAAATTGCCGAGAAATTCCACGCCGACGATGTGAAGGTGATTCAAGGTCGGCCGATCGTCAATCGGGAGGAGTATTTCCTGAACGAGGGAGGCGAGAAACGCTGGTTGCTGACCAGTAAACTGCCGTTGTGCAACCAGAACCAGGAGATTATCGGGCTGGTGGGTATTGGCCGCGACATCACAGAACAGAAGCAGGCCACGGAGGCTCTGAAACAAAGTGAGGAGCGGCTGCGTGAAGTCATGCGGAGCACGCGTTGCATCCTGAATCGCGGAGAGGTGGAGGCGCCCGAAGGCTGGCGGGAGCGGGTTATGAATGAACTGACGATCTTCCGCTGGCATTTCCCGGTGTTGAATGTGGAGGCAGCGCAGGAGGTTTTTCCGCTCGATGTGCCGCCGGACAAAACCTACCAGCAAGTCTGGAGCGAGAGCCGCAACCCGGATGATTTCAACGAAATGCACAAGATTACCCGGGATGCCTTCCTCCACGACAAGCCTTTTTATCGCAACGAATTTCGTTGCACGGACAAACACGGGATCGAGCACTGGATGCAGGAATTCATCACCATCCACAAGTTGGCGCAAAACCGTTGGCAGATTTTCGGCATTAACACCGACATCACCGACTTGAAAAACAGCGAGACCGCCTTGCGGGCCAGCGAAGGGAAGTTGCGCCAGTTTACGACCCAGCTTGAGCGCAGCAACCGCGAGTTGCAGGATTTCGCCTATGTGGCCTCGCACGATTTGCAGGAACCGTTGCGAAAGATCGTGGTTTTCGGCGAGCGGCTCAAGGAGGAGGCTACCGAAAAACTGGACGAGCAATCGCGCGATTATCTGGAACGGATGCAGAAGGCGGCCTCGCGCATGCAGACGCTGATCAACGATTTGCTGACTTTTTCGCGTGTCACCACCAAGGCCCGGCCATTTACCCAGGTCGATCTCGCCCAGGTCGCCCGTGAAGTCATTAATGATCTGGAAGGGCGGATTGAACTGGTCAAGGGCCGCGTCGAAGTGGGAACGCTTCCGCTGATTGATGCCGAAGGGCTTCAGATGCGCCAGTTATTTCAAAATTTAATCGGCAATGCCCTCAAATTCCGCCGTCCTGAGGTGCCGCCGGTGGTGAAAGTCGCCGCGCAAATCATTACCGGCCCTGCGCCGGATGAAGCCACGACGGTCGTCAAGAAGCTTTGTCGTCTGACGATCAGCGACAACGGTATTGGCTTTGACGAAAAATACCTGGATCGGATTTTTAACGTATTTCAACGGTTGCACTCGCGCAATGAGTATGAAGGCACGGGCATGGGACTCGCCATCGCGCGAAAAATTGTGTTGTTGCATCACGGCGAAATCACCGCCAAAAGCAAACCGGGCGAGGGCACCACATTCATTGTGACGCTGCCGGTGACCCATCCCAAGGAACCACAGAACACAGGAGAAAACCATGAATAAGGAAGGAAAAATGATTACCATTCTATTGGCCGACGACGACCCGGATGATCGTCAGTTGACGCGCGACGCGTTCGCGCAGAACCGTCTGGCCAACGAACTGCATTGCGTCGAAGACGGAGAGGAATTGTTGGATTATCTGCACCGCCGGGGTCGCTACGAGAATTTAAACGGCAAGCCCTTGCCGGGTTTGATCCTGCTCGACTTGAACATGCCGCGCAAAGACGGGCGCGAGGCGCTCAAGGAAATGAAGGCGGACCCGATCCTGCGCCGCATTCCCATCGTCGTGCTCACCACCTCCAAGGCAGAGGAGGACATCCTGCGGAGTTACGACCTGGGCGTGAATTCCTACGTGACCAAACCCGTCACCTTCAAATCACTGGTCGAGTTGATCAAAGTTCTCGGACAATACTGGTTTGAAGTCGTCGAACTGCCGAAAGACTGAGGAAAAGCCTGCGTATGCCGGACACTCCCGTCAGAGTCCTGTTGGTGGATGACGATGAGGATGATTATATCATCACTCGCAATCTGATTTCTGAAATCAGGGATCGCCGCTACCAGCTTGAATGGGTGGATGACTATGACGCCGCCCTGGCCGCCGTGCGCCGTCAGGAACACGACATCTGCCTGTTGGACTATCGTTTGGGCGGCCGGACGGGCCTCGAGCTGCTGCGGGAATCCAAATCCCTCAATGACCGGTTGCCCATGATTTTGTTGACCGGACAGGGTGATCACGAAATTGACATCGAAGTCATGAAGGCCGGTGCCGCCGACTATCTGATCAAGGGTCAGCTTGACTCGGACAAACTGGACCGCGCCATCCGGTATGCCATCCAGGGTCAGTACGCCAAGGAACGCCTTCGCCGGGAGCGTGATCTCATCGGCCGCATCATGGAAACCAGCCCCGTGGGCATCGTGGTTGCCGACCAGTTGGGAAAAATCACCTTTGCCAACCTGCAGGCGGAAAAGATTCTCGGCCTGACCAAGGACGCCCTGACCCGGAATGCAAACAGTGTTTTGGACTGGCGTCTGACCGATTCGGAGGGCGATCCACTCTCCGGGCCGGAATCATCCTTGAAACAAATCCTCGAATCGGGACAGCCGGTGCACGACGCCTGCCATGTCATCAACTCCGGCGCGCGGACGGAAGCTGATGCGTCCAGCCGGCGGGATCGCGCCCTGGTTTCCGTGAATGCCGCGCCACTGTTTGACGCCGGCGGCAGGATTGACGGCATGGTGGTTACGGTTGAAGACATTACCGCGCGCGTGGCGCTGGAGGCGCAGTTGCGGCAATCCCAGAAAATGGAATCCATTGGCCAATTGGCCGCCGGGGTGGCGCATGATATCAATAATATCCTGACCATCATCCAGGGGCACGCCGGGCTGCTGCTCAACGCGGCGCCGTTGGACGCGGATTCGGTGAAATCCCTGAAGCAGATTTCCGCCGCCTCGGAGCGCGCGGCCGGGTTCATCCGGCATTTGCTCATGTTCAGCCGCAAGCAGGTCTACCGGACCAAGATCCTGGATTTGAATGCCGTGCTGCACAATTTGGAATACATGCTGCCGCGAATGCTCGGCGAACATATCGCACTGGAAGTCCATTGCGGCCCCGACCTGCCGCGCATCGCCGCCGATATCGCCATGGTGGAACAGATTGTGATGAATCTGGTGGTGAATGCGCGGGATGCCATGCCCAAGGGCGGCAAACTCCTCATCGAGACTTCCACCGTTGAAACCGATTCCCTTTATGTGAAATTGCATCCGGAAGCCCATGCGGGACGGTTCACCTGTTTATCCGTTACCGACACCGGGTGCGGGATGGAACGCAGCGTGTTGCAACGGATTTTTGAACCCTTTTTTACCACCAAGGAGGTGGGGAAGGGAACGGGACTGGGGCTGGCCACGGTCTATGGTATTGTGAAACAACATCATGGCTGGATCGAAGTCCAGAGCAAGGTCGGTTTGGGCACCACTTTCAAGGTGTTTTTCCCGGTCGCAGGTGAAACCAGCCATCTGCCGGCCGGTTCCAGCCCGGAATCCGAATCCGTCAAAGGTGGCCGGGAAACCGTTCTCCTGGTTGAGGATGAAAAGGATCTGTTGGAACTGATGCGGGAGGTTCTCCAACAATATCAGTATCGTATTTTGACGGCTTCTTCCGGCACGGAAGCACTGCTGGTTTGGGACGAGCACAACGGCCAGATTGATTTGCTCCTGACCGACATGATTATGCCCGGCGGCATGACGGGCGATGAACTGGCTGTGGAATTGAAGCGCCGAAAACCTGATCTGAAAACGATCTACGCCAGCGGCTATACCTCCGCCTTCGTCGGCCGGGACTTCGGCCGGGATGACATTGCCTTTCTGGCCAAACCCTATCAACCGCATCAGGTGGCGCAGTTGATTCGAGACACCCTGGACGCCTCGGCCAAGGGCCAATCGTCGCCGAACCGTGTTCCAGCCGACACCGCTCCGGCTTTGACCGGGCAACCGGGTTGAGATGACCCAGTCCGGCCTCTCCGCCGGACGTCGCGCCAGGAAATCCGCGCCGCCGTTGCCACAGTTTCCCGGATGATACTGTGAAAAGTCAGCCGCTTTTTTTACTGACTGACAGCCTAATGCGGTGATATGATTTCAATCAGTACCTGTTATGAAAATCCTCATTATCACCATCCTGGCCGCGGCCACCGCTGTACTCGGCGTGTGGTGCGCGAACCTGCAAGGCAAGATCAAAAGCCGGTCCGTCCTGCTGGCACAAACCGAAGCCCACCTGGCTGCCGTGCAAGCGGAGTTGCAGAAGGAAGACGAAGCCATCGAGCACGCGAAATATGCCGCGGCAAACGAGAAAATTTTGCAGCAGGTGTTGACGGAGACTGAAGCGGGCGCGGCGGCACAATCAAAAAAAACCGAGCGCCTGGAGCAGTCGCTGGCCGCGGCGAAAACCAACAACCCGATGCAGGGTTTTGCCGCAATGTTCAAGGACCCGGGCATGCGCGAGATGATCAAGTCGCAGCAGAAGGCGGTCATCGGGCCGATGCTGGACAAGCAGTACGGCGCGTTGTTTCAGCAGCTCAACCTGACACCGGAGCAGACCGCCACCCTGAAGGATTTGCTTGAAAAGAAAATGCTCGCGGGCACCGACGCCGGTTTCTCGATGCTCGACAACACCCTCGACGCGTCGCAACGCGCCGACCTGGCGAAGCAGGTCAAGGACCAGACCGATGACCTCGAAAATCAAATCAAACAGTTTCTCGGCGACGCAAGTTATCAGACGTTCCAAAATTATGAGAAAACAGTTCCCGACCGGACCGTGGTCGGTCAGTTCAATGATCAATTGGCCGGGATGGCGACGGCGTTGAGTGCAAAGCAGCAGGACCAATTGACTCAGGCGATGGGCGATGCGCGCGGCAATTTCAAATGGACGACTGATTTGAACAACAAGCCCGACATGGCCGACGGCAATTTCGCCTCCCTGTTCAACGAGGATAACATCAACCGCTTCGCACAGGACAAGGAGCGGTTTGACCAGCAATTTCTCACGCAGGCGCAGCAGATTTTGACGCCGGAACAACTCACCGCGTTTCAGGGTTTCCAAAAGGCGCAGCGCGACCTGCAGATCGCCGGAATGAAAATGGCCGCGCAGATGTTCGCGCCGAAAGCCCAATAAGTGGATTGGTACGGTCGGGACTGGATGACCGGCCGGTGCGGTAATCAGTTTTTGGATTAAACTGCCAAATAGTCTGTCAGTTATTCCGCTGATCAGCCACTTATGCGTGGTATGATGACCACAAAGAGCATGTCCCTTGCGATTCCAACCGATGCCGATCTGGTGGGCGAAACCTTGTCCGGTGACCGCGACGCCTTTGGCCGGCTTATTACGCGTTATCAATCGCTCATTTGTTCGCTGGCTTACAGCGCCACCGGCAGCCTGGGCCAGAGCGAGGATCTGGCGCAGGAAACCTTCATCACCGCGTGGAAACACCTCAGCCACCTGCGGGAACGCGACAAACTCCGCGCCTGGCTTTGCGGCATTGCGCGCAACCGCATCAACGGCTTTCTCCGCCGGGAAGGCCGCGAGCCGGTGCGGAACGCCGAGCCCCTGGAAAATCTCTCCGAATCGCACGCCCCTGAACCATTGCCGCCCGATTACGTCATGAGCCGGGAAGAGGAGGCCATTCTCTGGCGTTCGCTGCAAACCATTCCCGAAACCTATCGTGAACCGCTGGTGCTGTTTTACCGCGAACACCAGTCCGTCGAGCGCGTGGCGCAGGCGCTGGAATTGAGCGAGGACGCCGTGCATCAACGGCTGTCGCGCGGACGAAAACTGTTGCAGGAACAGGTGTTGGCGTTTGTGGAAGGTGCGCTCGAACGGACAAATCCGGGCAAGGTCTTCACCCTGGCCGTCCTGGCTTCGCTGCCCGGACTCACGATTTCCGCCAAGGCCGCGATGCTGGGTGCCGCCGTCAAAGGCGGCGCCACGGCGAAGACCGCCGGCGCCCTGGGCTGGTTCGGCCTATTGCTTGGTCCATTGGCCGTGTTTGTGCCCAATTACATTGCCTACCGCGTCACGCTGGCCGGGGCGCAATCGGAGGAGGAACGCATCGGCGTCAAATCCCTGTTCAGAAAATTCGGTGCCATTACCCTGGCCCTGTTTCTCCCGGTGGCGGCAATCGTCTTGTGGTTGACCCGGAACCAGCCTGACCGTTCGTTTTTGCCCGGCCTCCTTGGCACGTGCGGGGTCCTGATTTTTTTGCCCACCATTTTTATCCTGGGCATCACTTCGGGGAGGAAAAGCCGCCCCTACTATTCCCGGATTCTGGCGCAGGAATACGCCGGCGTCTTTCCCGAACCAGCCTGGGAATACCGGAGCCGGCTGGAGTTATTCGGTCTGCCGCTCGTTCACATCCGCATCGGCGACCGGTTTGCGATCCTGAAAAAACCGGTGAAAGCGTGGATTGCCGTGGGCAACGCGGCGATCGGTGGTTTGTTTGCGTGTGGCGGATTGGCGATCGCGCCGTTGAGCCTCGGTGGCTTGTCCGTCGGCATACTGTCACTAGGCGGCCTGTCGGTGGGGATATTTGCCCTCGGCGGTATCGCTTTGGGCGTCTGGGCGCTTTTTGGCGGGCTGACGATTGGCTGGCAGGCTGTTGGCTGCTTTGCCGTCGCCTGGAACGCGGCGGCCGGGATGTTTGCGCTGGCACACGATTTTGCCCTCGGCCAGTTTGCCTGGGCCGCCCAGGCCAATAACGAAATTGCCCGAGAATTCCTCATGCCCAATTTGTTTCGCCGCG
>DATEGR010000556.1:0-3962 GCA_035279985.1 Verrucomicrobiia bacterium | reverse complement strand
ACCGCCGTTTGGTCCGCCCGGAGATTCCCGGCGATGAGGCCGGAGAGAAAAATTCCAGTGAAAAGGAGATTTCGCGTGTTCATAAAACGATGGTGATGATTTAAGTTCGACACTAGCGAAGCGCAAATAAGGAGTCAATCCGCGGTTAATTCAGCCCGAATGGCGGCCAGTTCCGCGCGCGGTTCGTCGGCGACGTGGTCCATCCGGTCGGCGCGGCGATACCAATAGCGGGCATTGCCCAAATCGCCTTCGATCTTATGCAGCACCGCGTGAATCCACGCCGCGTTGGCGTCTTCGTATTGTTGGACCAGTTGATGCGCGGCGTCCCATTTGCCGGCCTGAGCCAGTTCAATCGCCTGGAGCAGATCCTCTTTGGGTGCGCTCATGGCGGTTGTTTTACCGCGGGATGGGCGTAACGGCAAGGTTGGTGAATGTATATGGTTGTAGCGGCGGTCTATGACCGCCGGGATCGGCGCTCACAGAGCGCCGCTACAGGCTGACCGGCAGGTCAGACCTGTCCCCCTAAAATCAATGTTCTTTGTTGGAAAACAATATTACCCCACGACCCTCACCCGGTCTCGCCCTCGCTCAACCACCCTCTCCCGTTCCCACGGGCGAGGGAATTATTTTGTGGAACGTTTTCCCGGGGTAGCGCTCGCTGACTCGCTTACCCCGGGCTGTTGGCTTTCGCCCTTACAGGGCAGGTGGGTTGATGGCACTACTGATCATTCAGCCCCTTGCCATCGAAAATTTGATCCATGCATTTTTCAATCCTCGACTCCCGGGTTTCGGATTGTTTGGCTGCAGAAAAATAAAGGAGGTATCCTCTTTGCCGTCCCGGCGTCAGGGCTTCAAAAGCAGTTTTCAGGGCAGGGATCTTATTCAATTTATTTTGAAATTCTTCAGGCATTTTGAATTCTGAAGTCTGCTTATAGGTCACTTCCAAACCGGCCTTTTCCACCTCAATGGCTTCCTGAATGTAGGCTTTCAAGATGGGTTTCAGTTTGGCGATTTCCCGGACACTGGTGAACCGAACCTGGCGCGCCGCCTGCACATTCTCCGTTTGTTGGATGAGAATACCTTTGTTGTCCTTCAACAAGGCACCTTTGATAAACAGAAGCGCGCAGTATTCCTTAAATCCATGGATTAAAACGACATTGCTGTTCTGAAACGTGTAACAAGGATGCATCCACTTAAATTCTTCAGTCAGCCCGCAGCCAAGAACGATCGCTCTCAATGCTTCAAATTCGCCCTGCCACTGTTTGGCCTTCCTTAAAAAGACATCAACCTTGGGATTCTTTTTGCTCGTTGTCATAGTCTGTTAATTGTTCTTTTACCGTCTAATCCGTGTGGTGGCAAGTGGGCGAATGTATTTGGTTGTAGCGGCGGTCTATGACCGCCGAGATCGGCGCTCACAGAGCGCCGCTACAGGCTGAATTTGCCCAATGCGCCGTTTTCGGCTCGCGAGGATCTCCGCAGAGCGGGACAGGCTGCTCGCCCCGCCATTTTTTCTTTCGTGTCGTTTGAGACCACGATTCGCAGTGGCGAGTATCGTGATTTGGGGAATCAACCTGGTGGCGGGCTTGGGAAGCCAACTTCGCGGTTGAATCAGGGATTTGTTACCTCGGTTTTTTCTTTGTTGAAGAACGATTTTACCCCACGACCCTCATCCGGCCTGCGGCCACCTTCTCCCATCAGATGGGAGAAGGAAATTAATTTTTGGGACGTTTACCCAGGGTAGTCGCTGCGCTTCAACCCTGGGCTAATATCGGTTGCGCCTTCAGCGCAGTCTGGTAGCGCATCCGCGTTAATTCGCGCAATTCGCGTCAAAAGTTTGGGACTCCCGCCTTCATTCATTTCGGCGGCAGGCGTGCAACCCGCCCCTCCGAATCCGTGTTCAGCTGCACTCCTATCCATGAAAGTTTTATTTTTCTGCGGAAATTGTTTGGCGATGCAACGCTGGAACGTAGCGCAGGTTGGCAACCTGCCGTATCCCCGACTGGCAGTCGGGCAGGCATTCGCATTTGACGGCACCAGCGGATTGCCAATCCGCGACCAGCCCCGAAAGCTTTCGGGGTACACAGACTGCCAGTCTGCGCTACTTTGGTTGTGGCGTCGGCCGCGCCAGGTTCATCCGCGGTTAAAAATTTCTCCCCGTCTTCCCGTCTTAGCGGTTAAACCCGATCCAGCGCCTGTTTGAGGTCGGCAATCAGATCGCGGGTGTCTTCGAGGCCCAGCGCGATGCGCACAAGATTGTCCACGATGCCGATGCTTTCGCGATACGCAACGGGGTAATCGTAGAACGACATGGTGGACATCTGGGTGACGAGGCTTTCGGAGCCGCCGAGGCTCGGGGTGATGAGGAACAGTTCCAGGCGGTCAATGAACCGGCGCGTCGCCTGGCCGTCGCCTTTCAGGAGGAAGGTAATCACGCTGCCGGCGCCGCGCATTTGCGCGCGGGCGATGCGATAATCCGGATGCGATTTGAGTCCCGGATACCAGACCCGCTCGACTTTGGGATGCGCTTCCAGGAAGCGCGCCACTTCCAGGCCGGCCTGGTTGTGATGCTCCATCCGCAGGCCGAAGGTCTTGAGTCCGCGTTCGAGCAGGAAACAACCGAACGGCCCGGCCATGGACCCGATCATCCGCTGCAATTTGTTGAGTTCCTCCAATTGCCTGTGGCTGCCGAGCGTGACGCCGGCCAGCAGGTCGTTGTGGCCGCCCAGGTATTTCGTCGCGGAATGGATAACAAGGTCCACGCCCATTTCCAGCGGCCGGATATTATAAGGCGTCGCCAGCGTGGCATCAATCATCGTCAGAATTTTGTGGCGCCGGGCGACTTTGACGACGGCCGGGATGTCCAGCACGCGAAGATAAGGGTTGGTGGGTGATTCGGTGAAGATGATGTTCGTGTTGGGCCGGATGGCTTCTTCAATGGCCGCGGCGGTCGGCGCCACGAGGCTGGTTTGGATGCCGAATTTGGTGAGCAGGTTGGTGGCGAAATCGCGCGTCTGGCGGTAACAATCGCTGGTGAAAATAATATGGCCGCCGGGTTTCATGTAGGCCATCAAGGTCATGACCACCGCGCTCATGCCGGTGGAGAAAATAATGGCCCGCTCGGCGCCTTCGATGGCCGCCAGCTTCCGCTCGGTTTCCTGCTGGGTCGGGTTGCCGTACCGGCCGTATTCCTGCTCGCGGATGATCCGGCCTTTGCCCTTGGCTTTCATGAACTCGACCACTTCGGTCATGTTGTCGAAACTGAAGTTGGAGGTCTGGACGATGGGCGTGGAGACCGCGTGATGCGCCTTGCGCCGGCGCGTGCGACCGTGAATGGCGAGAGTGGAAGTTCCCCAGGAATGGGGCTTAGCAGACTTAGGCATGTTGTTCAACTTTCTTGGCGAGCGCCTGTTCGAGCGCTTCTTTGACCGCGTCCAGCCGGGCCGGCAATTCAATGGGCCGGTTCGCATAGCGGCAGGGAAAACCCAGTTCGTTCTGGTGATATTTCACTTTCATCTCGACGAATTTCAGTCCATGCGCGGTCGAAATCACGACGACGCGCTGGGATTTGTCAATCTTGCCGGCCTTGAGCAGCTTGATCAGCACGGCCAGCGCGACCCCGGTGTGCGGACAGTTGAACATGCCGGTGCGATCACCCAACGCCGCCGCGTCGGCCAGTTCCTCCTCGGTGGCCTGCTCGACGATGCCGTCGAATTGTTTCAGCGTGCGGACGGCCTTTTGGTAACTGACGGGATTGCCGATTTGAATCGCGCTGGCGAGGGTCTTCTGCGCCTGGATCGGCTCGAACTCCTCGAAGTTGCGCTGGTAAGCTCGGTAAAGCGGGTTGGCGCGCTCGGCCTGGGCCACCACGATGCGGGGTAATTTCTCGATCAGGCCGAGGTCTTTCATCATCATCAATCCCTTGCCGAGGGCGGACACGTTGCCCAGATTGCCGCCGGGAATGA
>DATEGR010000555.1:0-5134 GCA_035279985.1 Verrucomicrobiia bacterium | reverse complement strand
AACGCGAACTGGAAACCCTCGCCGGGCGCATATCCCTGGGCGTCCTCGTCCTGCAGGACTTGTTCATTATCCTGTTCCTCGCCCTGCAACCCAATTTCAAGAACCCCGCCGTCGGCGCCGTCGCGCTCGCTTTGGGCAAGGTCCTGCTGCTCGTGGCCGTCGCTTATATGGCCAGCCGGTTCGTGCTGCCACCGCTTTTCAAACTGGTGGCGCGCCTGCCGGAACTGGTGCTCGTCGGCGCGCTGGCGTGGTGCTTTGCAATGGCCGGATTGGCGGATTGGCTCGGATTGTCCTACGCGATGGGCGCGCTGGTCGCCGGCGTCATGGTGTCCACCTTTCCGTACACCCTCGACGTGGTCGCCAAGGTCACGAGCATCCGCGATTTTTTTGTGACGCTGTTTTTTGTCGGCCTGGGCATGGAAATCCCGGCGCCCACGTGGAACTTCATGCTGGGGACGCTATGGTTTTGCCTGCTCATCATCGGCAGCCGGTTCATCACCATTTTCCCGCCGCTCTACTTCATGCGGCAGGGTTATCGCGTCAGTCTCCTGTCCACCATCAATCTATGCCAGCTGAGCGAGCTGTCCCTCGTGCTGCTGGCGCTGGGCGCCGCCAGTGGCGAGGTTTCGGAAAATTCCATCGGCATCGCCGCGTTCTCTTTCGCGTTTCTCGCCGTCGGTTCGACGTACGCGATTCTCAAAAACGACGCGATCCTCCGCCGGGTTGCGCCCCAATTGAACCGGCTCGGCCTGCGCGACCTTTACCCGTCCGCACCCGAAACCGGCAGCGAGGGGAAATCCCGGCGCATCTGCCTGCTCGGCTTTTCCTGGACGGCCAGTTCGTTGATTGAAGAAATCAGCCGGGAATATCCCGCGCTGCTCACCGAAATCGTCGTGGTGGATTTCAATCCGCGGGTCTATGAACGGCTGCGCCAGCACGGGGTCCTGGTGGCTTACGGGGATATTACCCAGCGCGAAACCCTGCTCCACGCGGGCGTCGCCGAATCCGAAATCATCATCTGTTCGTTGCCCAACACCGTGCTTAAAGGCGCGGACAATTTGAAACTGCTGCGCCAGCTGCGTGAACTGAACCCGCGCGCGCAAATGATTGTTCATGCCGAATTGCTTGAGGACATTCCGAAACTTTACGCCGCAGGCGCGAGTTATGTCAGCGCGCCGCGCCTGCTGGAAGCCGCCGATTTGCTGCGCGTCATTGAAGCCATTGAAAACAAGCTGCTCGACGAAAAACGCGCCGAACAAGCGAAGCAACTCAAGGACCGCAACGAGGTGATTCCTTGACCGAAGTTGAGATTCAACCAAAAAATCTCGACCCCAAGTCATTCCGGTGGCATTTAATCCACTTGTGAATTTACAGTCCGCCCGGAATGTCGCCGTCAAGGCCGCGCGCGCCGCCGGCCAGCTCATGTACGCCAACTGGCACCGGCCCAAACGCGTCAAGGCGAGCGAGGCCCATGACATCAAACTCGAGCTGGACGTGCGTTGCCAGAAGCTCATCGGGAAAATCTTGCGCGCTGCCTTTCCCCAGGTCCCGTTGCTCGGCGAGGAAGGCGATTCCGGCGACGTGAACGCCGGATACCGCTGGGTCGTGGACCCGATTGACGGCACGGTGAATTATTTCTTTGGCCTGCCGCACGCGGCGGTGTCCATCGCCTTGCAGGCGAGCAGCGACACGTGCCAGGTGCCAGGTGACAAGAAAAATGCCCGCCGCCGCACGCCAAATCATGTCACGTGTCACTCGTCACACGTCACGCTTTTGGGCGTGATTTACGGTCCGTTCACCGACGAACTCTGGACGGCGGTTCGCGGCGGGCCGGCACGATTGAACGGGCGAATCATCCGGGTCAGTCCGCGATCGCGCCTGGAGGAGGCCGTCATCGCGATGGGCTTTTCCAAGAGCCAGGAAAACCTGGAGAAGAGCCTGCCGCATGTGAACCGGCTTGCCCGGCGCGCCAAAAAAATCCGCATTATGGGTTCGGCGGCGCTGGAACTGGCCTATGTCGCCAGCGGCCGGCTCGACGCCTACATTGAACGCACCATTAATTTGTGGGACGTGGCCGCGGGCGCGTTGTTGATCGAATGTGCCGGCGGCGAATTCTATATCCGGCCTGCGCCGGGCGGAAAACTCCGGATGTGCGCCGACAACGGCAAGTTACGGAAGAAACTGCAGATTGAGGGTCTGCTGAAATAACCCTCTTTTATTCAACCCCATAGTATCATAAGAAGAGTATTGACAAAAACTAGTTTGTATAGAAAACTAGTCTGTATGAAGAATCCAATCCTGGAATACGTTCGGCTCGTCCGGACCATCGAGCGCGCCAAACGCGAGGGGCACACCGGCGAATTGCTGCGCGCGGCGAAGGAAAACGCCGAGATTCAAAAAATCATGCTGCGGCCCAGGCGATATCAGACCATCAATGGGGCCGGAGAGATTGGTTGGGGGATGTTTCTGCTGTGCATGGCCCTGGCGAGCTACTCGACCGTCGTTCTGCCCGATTCGTTGTGGAGATGGAGGACCGGCATGAGCTGGCTGCTGATGCTCTGCGGGTGTCTCGTGATGCCGTTTTGCCTTTGGGCAAGCAAGCGATATGTCACCCAACCACGCGTCGGTTATGTCGCCTTCTCCTGGGATAAATCCCGATGGGTCGGAATGATCGTCGGAATGGTTGTGGCGGCTGGTCTCAGTTTGGGTCTGGTTTTCCTGATGCGGTCTGAAACAGCACACCTGGCGCAATCACAAATGCACCATTCCGGCGCGACCAGTCCTGGCACGATGAGCCTCACGTTAAAAATCATCCTTGCCGGATATGGGCCGCTGAACGCGCTTTTGTATTTGATGATAAATGCGGTCTCGATCAAAGAACACCGTTGGAAATGGCCGCTGTTAATCCCCATCTTGCTGGCGCCCCTCGGGATTTGTTATTTCGTCCCCGGCAATTTTATCGAGCTGTCTCGACCGGTGATGCTATTTCTGGGTCTGGTGTGGTCCATCTCCGGCGTGATTACCCTCATTTCGTTTCTGCGCCACCACCAACCGCCTGTCCCGGAAACCGAATGAACGAGCAACTTCGCGCCATTTCGGAACTGGACCGGGTCATCCACGAACCCGGCCGGCTGATGATTGTCGCCTTGCTCGCGGGAGTGAAGGAATGCGATTTTTTGTTTCTGTTGAATGAAACTCGGATGAGCAAAGGCAATCTGTCCACTCATCTCACCAAGTTGGAAACCGCCGGGTATGTCGAGATTGAAAAGACATATCGCGGCAAGGTGCCGATGACGTTGTTGCGGCTTACGCGCTCCGGCCGCAAGGCGTTTGAAGAATATCGCAAAGGACTCATGGCGGCATTTTAACTGCCTTCCCGGTCGGCAACTCTGCAATTCGCTTTCGAAGTCATTGAACTTTCCCGGCGCCTGCGGCCGGTGGCGGATTTGCTCCAATAAATGTCAAATTGCGCGCCATGCAGAGTTATGATATAATTTTGCTCACATCACGCTATGAATGGCCGACGTATCCCTGGTGCCATTTTGTTTTTCGGAGTCCTGGCTTTTTCGGCTTTTGCTGTGCCGGTGATCGATCCCATTCCCAGTGTGAGCATTCCCGCCGGCAAATCCCTGATCGTACCGGTGACGGCCACGTCACCAAACGGCCGGCCCTTGACATTCACGGCCGCGAGCAGCACGAATGCCATCATCGTTCAGGTCCACACCAACGAACCTTTCTGGAAAATGTCCGTGGTCCAGACCGCTGCCTCAAATGCTCCCGGTGCATTTCTGACCCCGTTCCGCGGCGGTGTGGTGACCGTAACCAACGTCGGCGACATGACGTTCATGCTGTTTCGAGCATACGCACCGCACACGGTGGACGTGATTCAAGGGCTGACCGAATCCGGCCTTTACACCAGCAACACGATTTTTCATCGCGTCGTGCCCGGTTTCGTGATTCAGGGCGGTGACCCGAGCACCAACGGCAGCGGCGGACCGGTGTTCCGGTATGACGACGAATTCAATCCGACAGCCATCTTCAGCGGGAACGGGCAGTTGGCACTGGCCAACTCCGGCAAGGATACCGACGGTTCCCAATTTTTTGTCACGTCCGGCCCGCAACGGTTTCTCGATTTCGGATATACGCTGTTCGGACAATTGGTTCGCGGTTTCAGTGTGCTCACCAACATCATTAATACGCCGACCAACGGCGCCGCCCGCCCACTGGCCGACGCAATCATCACCCAGGCGTCCTTCGTTCCCGACAGCGCGGACACGGTGCTGACGCTGACCAGCACCAACGTCACCGGTGTCGTCGCAACCATCAGCGTCATCGCCGATGACGGGGCAGGCGGACGGACAACGAATTCGTTCACGGCCACGACTGTGGCCGATGGGAGTTTCGATCAGGCTTTTATTTATCCAAATAAGGTCACCAATCTGGTTGCAGCGGTGAATGTTCCATTGACCAATACGATTACAGCAACCAATTTGCAGGGCACTCAAAATTATTGGTTTGATTATTGGGCGGATTCAAATTCTACAAATAGCACCATCATAGCGACCAATGGCCTGTTGGTGGTCAGGCCGAATGCGAACTTTGTCGGCAGCACCGGACATTACATTATCGTCAGCACCAATTCACAATGGAATCTCTATTACTACTACGGCTTAACTTTGCCACCTTACGATTTGCAGCTGTACACTTTTACTTTTGGTGACACGCCGATTTCCGCGCAGGGCACCAACTTCACAGCTTTTGCGCTGATGCCGTTCGCCAATCAACTGCTGGCCACGTTCACCAACGGTGTGCCCAACAGCCCCACCAATAATTTCACCGTATTCATCAACTGGGGCGATAACTCCACCAACAACGGCGTCATCGTCAATGGTTTGAACGGCCGCAAAAATGTGCTCGGTTCGCACACCTACACCAACGCCGGCGATTATCCAATTTACCTGACCATTCAAAGCACGGTGGGCGCCAGCGCGACGGTGGTGTCCACCGCCAGCGTTCCACCCGCCTTGAATCTGTCCCGGGCCGGGGGACAAAATGTTGTCAATTGGCCCGCCTGGGCGACCGACTATCAGTTGCAATCCAACACCAACCTGTCGCCGGGAAGCTGGCAGGCGGT
>DATEGR010000554.1:0-13511 GCA_035279985.1 Verrucomicrobiia bacterium | reverse complement strand
TGGCCTGTAATTTGTACCCTTGCAGTTGGTGGACATAGAACTCGGCCTTCTCCGCGCCTTCCCGCACCAGCACGCTCTTGCCGTTTTCGTGAACCTCCAGCATGTGTTTCTCCGCCTTCTGCCGGTTCCAGCCAAACACCTTCATGAAAACATGCGTCACGTACACCATCAGATTGACCGGATCATTCCAGCAAATAACAAAGTACGTGGGCGCCAGTTCGTCGGTGCTGCGGGTTTCGTCTCCGGTACCGGGTTTGGGGATGGTGATCGGCTCCAGAACGTGCGGCATAATTTTTCAACCGCTTAATTTGGAACAGCCGAACGGCTTTGGCCAGTGATTTCCGAATTGCTTAACCACGGATGAAAACCTTCCGTCCACCTTTGTCCCATCATTGCCATATCTACGGCGAAGGCACATGAGAACGTCTCTTTTAAACCGTCATTCGGAAATCGGAAATTGAATGGTTCTTCGCGGTTAAATGAAGGGTCGGAGGTCCGGGAAATCAAATGCTTCCGTAACGGAGCACGCCGGACATGATCGCCAGGTCAAAAATCACCCACAACATGGACGAGAGCACGATGGGACCCTGGCGCAGGATGATGCCATACGCCAGCCAGATGACAGCGACGCCGGTGAATCCCACCGCCGACCAAAACGACACACCGGTCGCCTGATGCGACATCCAGATGGACACCGCCTGAGGCAAGGCGGTCAACGGCCCGACCAGACCGGCGATATACGCCAGCCGGCGGACCAACATTTCTGTTCTGGCTGGATTCGGCATCATGTCTCGAACGTCATCGGCAGCACGCCCGCCAGACCGGCGGACCCGTGCTTGTCTTCAAGAAATTATCGCCCGAAAGACTTCCAACCGATCACCGGCTTTTGGGGAAAGTTACGCCGTTTTTGCCATACGTTTCACGCCATCAGCCCCAACCAGTCTTAACCGCAGACAAACACAAATGAACGCGGATTTAATGACCGGCAAAAGGCACAAAAATCCTTCAAAGAAACAAACAGAAGGTAACAAAGAGAACCGGTCAATTTACGATTTGTAATTTCCGATGGGTGATTGATGGAATTCTTTTCGCGTGTTTCGCGGTTTTAAATCTGCACGCGCCTGCGTTTATCGGCGGCCATAACTTTTCCTCTCGGCGTCTTTTGCTATTTCTCGTATTGCTGCCGGATCCCGGCGGGTAAATCCCGGAAATACACCTTGGTCATCGCCCAGTCGCCGTGCGCCGGCGTATAACTGATGACGATGGCGTCTGCCATCACTTTCTGCACCTCCACATTTTTGTAGATGACACCGCTCGTTGTCACCAGTTCATTGGCCGGTCTCACCCGCCCCGGCGTACCTGACGGCAATTGGGGCGCTGCTGGCAACGCAGCGGGCCGAGTGCCGGCTGGCAATGTCACCGGCCCGGGTGTGGCAACCGGAACGACGGCAACCGAAGTCGCGGTGGAAACTTTGGGAACCGGAGCGATCACAACCGGAGCGGCGGAAACGGGAGACATTGCGGCGGGAGCCAGCGCGGGAGTGACTGCCATTGGAACTTCCGCCGTCGGGGCTTCCGTTACCGGCGTGGCTGCGGCCGAAGGTTCATGGGCCGGAGCCATCATCGAAGTGGTTGCCACGGTGGCCCTGGAATTTGTATCCGGTGGCAGCTGGCCTGCCGAACGGTCCAACTCGCTCATTTTTTGTTCCAAAGCAGTGAGGGCCGCGGCCTGGGCCGAAGCATCGGCAACAGGAACCTTCGGGGTAAAATCTGGATCGGCAGTCGCGGTTGGAGCCGGCGCGGCTTTACCGGCGGCGACCGTCGCCTGGACTTTAGCCGCTGGAGCCACCGTGGCGGAGGCAGTATTAGTCACGTTGGGGGTGGATTCCGCGGACGGTACCACCGCAGCCATGGAATTTGTGTCCGGCGCCGGCTGGGCGGCCGGATGATCCAACTGGTAAAATTTTTGCTCCAGCGCCGCGCGGGCGGCGGCCTGGTCAGCCGTGTCGTCCGCACGGATGGAAAGGCCGCCCGCAACCAGGACGACACCCAACCCAATCAGGATTCTGGTTTTCATAAAATCACCCGTCTTCATCCGCGTCTGTATGCATATTTAAGGCCAATCGGTGACCGGCTTCAAGCCGCAGTTCCAACTTTGGCATTCGCAAGGACGGCGGGCAACGCCAGCGGTCCGGACGCGTCGGCAACTCTTCTCTACCAATGAAAGTGACCTGCTGGCTGATACTTAACCGTCACGGATGCTTGCCAGCGCGCCCAGACCATTTAGGATGCCGACGTGAAAGTAAATCAGTGGTTTTTGTTTTTGATGTTGAGCGTCGCGGTTGCCCGATCAACCCAGGCTTCGTCCACCGCCCCGGCCACACGCAGCGGGACCACGGAGGCAGCAAACCACAAAGCCGTCGAACTTGAATCGGATGATGCAGATGCTTACGTCCTGCGCGGTGCCGTGAAGGCGGACAAAGGCGACCTGGACGGCGCCATCGCGGACGCCACCAAAGCCATCGAACTCAAGCCGGGTGATGCGGACGCCTACGTCAATCGCGGCATTGCCAAGCGGGCCAAGCGCGACCTGGAGGGTGCCATCGCCGACAGCACCAGAGCCATCGAACTCAAACCGGATGACGCGGAGGCCTATGTTCTGCGCAGTGCGGCGAGGGTGGACAAGGGTGATCTGGAGGGCGCGATTGCCGACGCCACCAAAGCCATTAAACTCAAGCCGGGTGATTTGAATGCCTATGTCAATCGGGGCATTGCCAGGAAGGCCAAGGGCGACCTGGACGGCGCCATCGCCGACAGCACCAGGGTCATCAAACTCAAACCGGATGCGGTGAAGGCGTACATTTTGCGCAGCGCGGCGAAGGCGGTCAAAGGCGACCTGGAGGGCGCCATTGCCGACAGCACCAAAGCCATCGCGCTCAAACCGGATAATGCGGAGGCTTACGTCAACCGGGGTGTTGCGAAATTAGCCAAACGCGAGCCGGATGCCGCCATCGCAGATTTCACCAAAGCCATCGAACTCAAACCGGATGATATGGACGCCTACGTCAATCGGGGCATTGCGAAGCGGGCCAAAGGCGACCTGGACGGCGCCATCGCCGACAGCACCAAAGCGATCGAACTCAAAACGCATAATACGGCGGCCAATGCCGAGCGGAAAATAGCGACGGAAAACGAAGGGAACCCGGACGTCGCCGTAGCAAGCACCGCCAAACCCATCGCGCTCAAACCGGGCAACCCCGGGGCCAACGTCAATCGGGACATGGCTACAGGCGTCAGGGGCAATTCGAACGTGGCGATGGCAACCACCCCGAAAGGCAGCGAGCCCAAATCGCCCGATCCGGAGGCCCCCGCCAATCGGGATGGTGCGCAGAGAGGCAAAAGCAGTTCGAACACCCCCAATCCCAACAGCCCCAAAGCCAGCGAACTTAAACCGGAAAATGCGGAGGCCTATGTCAATCGCGGCGTTGCGAGATTGGCGAAACGTGATTTGGACGGAGCGATCGTGGATTTCAGCCAGGCCATCGGGTTAAAACCGGAAGATGCGGACGCCTACATCAATCGCGGTGTTGCTAAATTGGCCAAGGGCGATGCGAACGCGGCCATCGTGGATTTTAACAAAGCCCTCAAACTCAAACCGAATGATGCGATTGGTCACTATTTTCTGGGTTTCTGCTATGCCAATGGCGAAGGCGTGAAGCAGGATGCGGCGGCAGCGGTCCAGATGTATCGCAAAGCCGCCGAGCAGAATCTCGCTCAAGCGCAATGGCGGTTGGGCCTCTGTTATTACCGGGGCGAAGGCGTAGCCAGGAATGCGATCGAGGCGTATGTATGGTTCAGCCTGGCGGCCAAAACAGATTCCGAGGCAGCCCGGAACCGCGACCTGTTGGAGAAGGAGTTGACGCCGCAACAACTGAAGGCCGCGCAAAAACGGACCCGGGTGCTACAATCGCAGATCGAAGCCAGGTTCAAACTTTGACCAGTAGAATAGTCCAAAGTCCGAAGTTATGATCAGGACGAAACGCGTTTACTCGCCCAGCGAACCCGTAAAGACGGGCTGCGAATCCTCGCCACCCGGTTTCGCGGCCGGGGCCTGTCCGCGTCCCGCTACGATGTCTGGATGGCAAACCTCGGTCCGAGCGAGAAGTTGTTGAAACATTTTCTGGCCGGCAAAACCGACTGGGAAGAGTTCAGCCGCCTGTACCGTAAGGAATTGCTGGAGGGTGGCGGGGTTGACCGCCAGAATTCCTTGATCAAAAACCACGGGCAAAAGTTTACCTTGCGCCGGCTACAGGTCCTGGGCCGACGGAGCGCTATCACGGTGTTGTGCCATTGCGCGGAAGACCAGCTCCATTGCCATCGGCATTTGCTGCGGAAAATTTTGCAGGGGAAAATCTGAGTTACGGAACTGCCCGCGAAATTGACGCCAGCCGAAGCCGCCAGAACTGGACGCTTTACTTCCAGCGGTTTTGGGCAAGACTCCCACCGAGACTTATGAGCAGATCTTCGCGAACTCCGGGCGTCAGCCGGATTGACCAGGCCGCCAAACGCACCCACGGGTTTTTTGTGCGGTTGCAACGCCGGGGCAAAACCTATTCCGCCTTCTTCACCGACCAACGATACGGCAGCCGGAAACGGGCGCTGGCCGCGGCCCAGAAGCATTACCGGAAATTGCTCGCAAAATGGGGGCCGCCAGCGCAGAAACGGCGCCGCTGGTGGGCCGAACTCCGAAGGCGCAAGGGCTCGTCCGGCATCGTTGGCGTGCAACAAAAGAGGGTACGGCAACACGGCGAGGTCCGAAAATTTTGGGTGGCGACCTGGAGTTCAAAACCGCATGTCGTCCGGCGAAAAGAATTTTCAGTTTGGAAATACGGGTCGAAAAAGGCCCGAGAACTGGCTGTCCGCACCCGGCGTGCGGGGTTGCGGAGCATGCAATAAAGGCCAAACCCCAATGGCAGGGAGCGGCCGTGGCCACACCCAATTCGATGCGACCGATCCGACCTGGTCGCGGCCAAGGCCGATTTCAGCCGGAAACGCCCGCCGCCGCCTTGAATTTTTCCCAGTTGGCCGCGGCGTCTGAGTGGGGACGAATCCGGTCCAATGGGCCGCCTTCGTTGGCGGGAATGATGACCCGGGCACAGAACAGGTCCCAAACGACCTCGGGGTAGATTTCACGCTCTTCCTCGTTCAAACGACATCCCACCACATGCAGCGGGTTCCGTCCCTGCCGGGTTTCCAGAACAAAGGCAATGCACTGCGCGAGGCTCTTGACATTGTCAAGGCTGCCGCTGCCGGGACGCGTTTCCCGGCCGAGCATAAGGTCGGCGGCGATTTTCAGGATTTTTTCCTTGGAGGCATTCATAACTGTCCCACGCATGCTTGCGCAGTGAGGCGCCGCTGTCGAGGGTTAAAGTCCAGAGTCCACAGTCCAGGGTCTAAAGTCCAAAATCAAACTACAGAGCAGAGATCACAAAGTGTTTTTCTCTGCGCCATTTGCGCTCCTGGTGGTTAAACAGATAAACCGTGGTTTCTCGAGAGCGCAAGCCGGTGTCACGACGGAAGTTTGATCGCGAGGACTTCGGCCTTCTCAATGACGGGCGGTTGCTCGAGCAGTTCCGGTGCCTTGGCCAGCAGGGCGGCCGCGACCTTCCCCGAGAGATGCGCCTGGCGGCCCGCCTCGTCCGGGAAGGCGTCGAAAATGCCGAAGGTGGTTGGCCCCAGACGGATGCCGAACCAGGCCAGCGTCGCCGGCTCTTGCTCAACCAGCGGGAGGCCGCCGCGCAGAAAGTTCGCAACCTCCGCTTCTTTTCCGGGTTTTGCTTCCAGCCGTACAAATAATGCGACTTTGATCATATCAACTCCTTTCACTTTGTGTGTTGCCACCATAACGCAGGCCTTCGCCAGCCGCAAGCGACAGCCAGAGAAGTCGAGGTCCAACGTTAAACGCCGCCAATCTTATCTGTGAAAGCCATGGCCGGACGACATTCCGCCTCCCGTTTGTGACCCGCCACCCCAGGAATGTGTTCCGCCGCCATTTTGTGTCCCACCGCCCCAGGATCGTGAAGGTGCAGAATGCCAGGCGGGGGCCGGATGCCAGGCTGGAACTGGAGCGAAACGCTGGGAGTCGGCATAATTACGATGGTAACCCGGTGCGGGCGAGTAGCTCCTCACCTGAGAATTTCCGGCTCCGCCCCGGTTTGGGTTGAACCTGTCCGGATTCGAATGATTCCACGAACCACCGGGCATTGAAGACCGATAGTCGTTCGGGCGGCCCGGTTGAACGCGAGGCGTGTTGCCCACGTCGCGCCCGGCATTGAACCCGCGGGTTGCGGTGTCGCCGCCCCAATGATTGACCGATGGCGTATGGCGCACCGGCAGGAAATGATTTCGGGCGCCGGAAAGGTCCTGACCGGGGCGATAAACTACCGGGTCATTGCCGCTGCGAGTGAGTCGGTCGGGCATGCCAAAATCGCCCGAACGTCCGTCCCGGTGCGGCATCTCGCGCACCGCCACGGGTTGGAGTCGCGTGTGCGTGGCCGCCTCGATGCGTGACGGGTCAATACCGCGATTGAAGAAGCGGTGATGGGCATCCAGGGCGAAATCATTGTTTACCCGCGAATCATGGAAAAAGCGGTCGGCGTCACGGCCGTGCCGGAAGTGCTCAAACGGATGGCGGTGGCAGAAATCATCAAAATCACAAAACGTGAAACAGCGCGGGCCCAGGCCGAAACCGAAATTAAAGCCAACGGCAAGGCCATTAAAGGTCCATCCGACACCCGCCGTGAAACACGCACCCGGCGGCAGCGGCGCCCAGCCGCAGAAACCCGGATAATCCCGCCAGCAGACCCACGCCGGTCCCCAGGTGTTATCGGGGCACCACACCCAGCCGTAGCCGGGAGACTGGCACCACCGGCCATAATGGAACGGCGCCCAACCCCACGAGTAATAAGAATTCCAATACCAGCCCTGGTCCGTCCACAGCCAGCACCCATTGTTGCAGTACGGCTGCCAGGCAGGATCCACCACCACGACCGTCGGCTGCCAGCACCAGCCGTAGGCCGGCACGTTCACCCAGGTTCCGTACGGCGCCAGCGAATTGTAAAAGTTAGTCGCGGTACCGTTCACCAGCGGTGTTTCGGTCGGAGAAGCGTTGTCTGTGTTCGCCGCCTCGTCCGCGGCCGCCGCCTGGGCGTTGGCAGCCATGCCGCCATGGGTCACCAGGGCATCGAGCACGGCAGTCGAAACTCCCATATCGTGGAGATAGATGATCTGGCCCGCATCAAGCGTATAAGCATAGGCCGATTTCTGAAGATAAGCAGTAATCACGTCATCGCTCAGGCCCGCTTCGGACATGCGCAGGACTTCGGCCGGCACCGGCGGCAGGTCGGCCCGGGCCGAGGCGATGGTACTGGTCGGGGGGGCGGTATTTGGGCTCGCTGCCTGCACCCGACCGGTATTACCCGCCATCGCCACAGTCACCCCAAAAGCGGCCAGCGCGGTCACGACCATTTTGTTCCAGCTTCGCATTTTCATACTGCCTTCGGTTTCGGTTCGGTTATCGAAGCCTGGTAGAACATAACACAGCAACATGAACGTCGCTTGAACGGTGCATGACAGTTTCGTCATTTTGCCTGTGCGCGCTCCAGGCTCTTTGCGATTCACCCTCAGAGAGCACACAATAAGAGGTTTGTCACCGGTCTTTGTTTCCTTCGACAAAATGTTTTTTTGGAGGTCTGTTTTCCCTCCCGGTGGCCTTTGCGGTTAAATGAGCGTTCGGAATTGAAATGAATCCCCTTTTGTTTCAGACTTTTTCGATAATAATCATAGTGCAAATCAACCACGCCGAGTCATACGAGCCAACCCGGGAGAAGCGATGAAAACACAGCCACAGAATTGGGTCTTATTATTGGCGCTGCTGCTGGGTCTGCCAGCCGCGCCGGCGCAACCATTACGCACCGTGCAGATCCGCACCGCCAATGGCGTGCTCGAAGGCGTCGTCAGCGCCGACGGGATGGTGCGCACGTTCAAGGGCATTCCCTACGCCGCGCCGCCGGTCGGTCCGTTGCGCTGGAAACCGCCGCAGCCGGCGCCACCCTGGACCGGTGTGCGAAAGGCCATGGATTACGGACCGCGCCCCATGCAGGGCCGCATCTTCAGCGACATGATTTTCCATGACAACGGGCCCAGTGAGGACTGCCTGTATCTCAACCTTTGGATGCCGGAACATCGTCCGCCGGGCAAACTGCCGGTGATGGTCTGGATTTATGGCGGGGGCTTTGCCGCGGGATCCACTTCCGAACCGCGCCAGGATGGCGGGAATCTGGCGAAGAAAGGCGTAATGGTGGTCAGCTTCGGCTATCGGTTGGGAGTGTTCGGGTTCCTGGCGCTACCCGGATTGACCAAAGAATCGGAACACAACGCGTCCGGTAATTATGGCCTTTTGGACCAGGTCGCCGCGCTCCAATGGGTGAAAACGAACATCGCCACGTTCGGCGGCGATCCTGACAATGTCACCATCTTCGGCGAATCGGCCGGTTCGTTCTCGGTCAGCGGGCTTATGGCCTCGCCCCTGGCGCAAGGCCTGTTCAAGCGCGCCATCGGCGAGAGCGGTGCGTTCTTCGGCGACACGCTGCCGGCCAGGCCGCGCGCCGAAGCGGAAACGGCGGGCGTGGAGTTCGTGGAATCGGCTTTTGGGACAACCTCGCTCGAGGCGTTGCGGGCCGTACCCGCCGAAAAATTGCTGGCGGCGGCGTTGAAGCTGCCGTGGGAACATTTCAAGCCGGACATTGACGGTTATTTCCTGCCGACCAATTGTCTGTCGATTTACGCAGCCGGCCGGCAAAGCCACGTCCCGCTGCTGGCGGGATGGAACCGGGATGAAGGGAGTTTCAAGTCCTATTTTACCAATGACGCGCCGACCGTTGAGAACTACACCGCACGCGCCAGGGCGCATTTCGGTACCAACGCGGCAACCTTCCTCAAACTTTATCCGGCAGCGACGGATGCCGAAGCCGAGCGGGCGGCGCAGGATTTTGCCGGGGACCAGTTCATTGCCTATTCCACCTGGAAGTGGCTGGAAATGCAGCTGCAGACCGGCGAAGCTCCGGTTTACCGGTACGAATTTGATCAGACGTTGCCGTTGCCCACCGACGCCGGACCAGGCACGGAGCCGACTGCGCCACACGCCTCGGAAATCGAGTTCGTCTTCGGGGTGTTGTCCTCGAAACAGCTGCCGTGGCGGCCGGAAGACCGGAAAGTGTCGGAATTGATGGCAACGTATTGGACGAACTTTGCGAAGACGGGCAATCCCAACGCTCCGCGCCTGCCGCCGTGGCCGACGTACAATCGCCAGGACGGCTATCAAGTAATGCATTTCGGCGCCAACTCCGGCGCCGTGCCCGACGCGCACCGGGCCCGGTACGAATTTCTCGACCAGCTGAGGTCGCCGTGGTAACCGCCAAGCGCGGGAGTTGACCGCAACGAACACTGACGATTTTCGGAACAGGACTCTTTAAGCCCCGGTTTATAGATAAAACCTGGTGAACAAGTTGAAAAATCCATTAAGATGAGCTAACTTGCCTGTGCTGAGTAAAACATAGCGTTATAAGTCCGGCGGGCGTGGTTTTTGGCAGTATGTTCCCCACGCCCGCCGTGTTGCGTATCGGCCTTTTCCTCCCCGTGCTCCTGGCGCTCCGGGCGGTCAAAGGGACGGTGATTCGCCCGCGTTACTTGAGACCAATCACCATGGAGTCGGGGCCGCAGAGCGGTTCGACGCGGGTTTCCTTGAAGCCGGCGTCATGCATCCAGCCGCGACAATCCGCGCCGGTGTAATCGGAACCGCCCTTGGTCTCAATCAGCATATTAAGGCTCATGAGCAGGCCGAAGGCATTGCGTCGCCGGTCGTCATCAATGATGGCGTCGTAAACAACGAGCGCGCCGCCCTGGGGCAAGGCAGCATAGGCCTTGGCGATAAGCTTCTGTTTCTGCTCCAGGTCCCAATCATGCAGGATGTGGCCCATGATGATAACTTCGGCACCGGGCAGCGGGTCGTCGAAAAAGTTGCCCGGTTGAAAGCGCAATCTTTGGGCCAGACCAAAGGATTGGACGTACTCGTCAAAGATGGGGCCCACCACGGGCAGGTCGAATTCGCCGCCGGTCAGGTGCGGATGAGCCAGGGCCAGTTGGACAGCCACGCATCCTTGCGCGCCGCCCACGTCAATGAAGTTCTTGAATTTGTCCCAGGGAAATTGCTGCGCCAGCGACCGGGCCGCGGCCATGCTGATGCCGGTCATGGCGGACAGAAATTGTTTGAGCCGGGCCGGGTCCGAATAAAGCTCGGCAAAGGTGTCCCGGGCCTGTTTGCTCTCGTTTTGCGGTTCGCCCGACTTCAGGGCCGTGGTCAGATCACCCCAAAACCGATAGAGCCGGGCATTGGCCATCTCCAGCAGGCCGCCGATGTAGCCGGGTTTGGCACGGTCCAGAAACAAATCGCCCGCGGATGTGTTGCAATAGAGCCCGTCCTTCCGCTCCAGCATTCCCAACGCGACGAGTGCGTCGAAGAAATCGCTGGCGCCGCGCGGGTGCAGATTCAGCCGGGTACGCAATGACTCCGCGTTCAGCGGCCCCTTGGCCAACAGGGTAAAGACATCCAGTTCGACAGCGCTCAACAAGGTTTTGGAGCCCCAGAAACCGAGGCCGAGATGCAAAATTTTGTCCGGTGCGATTTCGCCCGGCGCATCACTGGACGAAGGGCTGCGATCGAGGCGGGGAGTGGCGAGTTTGGCGGCGTTCCCGGCATGCGCGGTGGTGGCAGAGGGGTTCGATGACATAGCAGCAAATAAGTGCCATTACATAAAGAAGTCAAATGGATTTTGTAAGACACCTGAATATCCTAGACAGAAGATGAATGCCAGATGGCCCGGAGTGAAATTGATCCCGCACGTTAAGTTGCTTTGCGTCAGGGATTCGTGACGCGCAAACGGATGAACCGGGCAGTCGCCGCCGGCACGGGCGTGATATCTTGCACAACCAGTTGCGTGGCCAGGTTTGTGAGCGTGACGGTGTTCAACGGGCCGGAAACCCAACTGGCCAGCAGGTTGCTGGAAACTTCGACGACGTAAGTAACATCGGGGGGCTCCGTTGCGCGGTTGACGGTGAGAGTCAGAAAGTTCAAGGGACCGGCCGATTGGATGCTGCCGGAAGGCAACTGAGCAGGTGTGGCCGGGTTGGTTGGATTCAGGCCAAGCGCATATTTAATCAGGTTGGGCACACCATCGCCGGCCGGGCTGGCACGGTTGGCACCCGCCCCCACGTTTGACGGATTTCCAAAATAGCTGTTGCGCCAGATTTGGATTGGCGTCAGCGTGGACTGGTCGAGCAAGCCAAGCACACCAACGCCGGTGGTGGTTCCGACATACACCTTTGCACTCGCGATCATCGGGGTGATGAATTTATTGCCGGCGCCAAATCGGTCACGGCTCCCGGCCTGGGCACTATTGTAATACTCCGTGGCCAGATTGGTTGCCGCATAGGCATGCAGGATGGCGGGAGAGGTGTTTTCTGTGGCCCAGACGATGCCGTTGGAACTGCCGTTGGCGGAAATGCCCGGAGTCGTTCCGGGGTAAGCGTAAGAGGCAGCGGTTTGCGATGAACTGTTGGTGAGCCGGGCGCTCACAAACGGAAATGCTTTGAGATGGTTCCCGACGGCCCCGTAATAAAGGACGCCATTGAAGTAAGCCGGCATGGCCCACACACCACCCGGCAGGACGCCGTCCAGTTCCTGGTAAATGGCACTGTCATTCGCCGGATTGAATCTGCCCATATTCGAACGGTCCACGAGATAAATATTGCTGTCCTTCCCGGCCCCGACGGCGAGTTGGCGGGTGTTCCCCTGCCCGTCATTCATGTCCGGCAACACGAGCGCGCCGCCCGAGCCGAGGTCGGTGTCGGCAGCGCTTTCGCTCACCGTATTGAACATGGAAAAATAATCCGCCACGGCGAGCTGGTTGCTGATGGTGGAGAGTTTCATGAAGGAATTGCCATAATCGCCCCGGTTGGGAAATCCGTTCGTGGTCAGCGTGGTTTCAAAGGTGCCATTGCCGGCCAGAAAATAAATGTTGCTGGCGGTGTCGGCCGCGAGCCCGGCGCCACTCATCCAGAGGGCGGCACCTTCGCCATTGGGCGTGATGTTCAACACGCTGGTTTGGGCCAGCGTGCGTTCATCATAGCCGATGATCCAGCCGGTGTAGGGTTGGATATCACAATGCGACGCCCAGGAGGTGTAAATCACGCCGTTCAAGAGCAGCAGTCCGCAGCGTTCCTTGTACTGGGCCGGATCGAATATCACGTTGGTGCCATCAGTGTTGTCACCCGTGCCGGGATATCTGGCGGCCACGGTCACGGCGGGCTGGCGGTTGGTGCCGGTCGCCAGATCCAGCGCGTGCAGGCGTTGGAAGTAGGTGGTTGTGCTGTTGGTCACCACCTTGCTCAGCGCCACGACGAAGATCGTGCCGTTGGGGCCGAGCTGGCGGTCAATGACCGGCGTGGCGGTGATGCCGATCTCGGGAGTCACCTGGCTGCAACCGCGATTATCGGAAGGCACTTCGTTGGTGCCGAGCAGCGAGACGTGCCAGAACAAATTGGTACGGTCGGCGTCGTAGGCATAAACACTGTCATGTTCGGTGGCGACGAACACCACGTTGCGCAAGCCCCGCTGCGGAATGGAAACGCCAGCGGCATAAAGCGGCTCGGCATCCACCAGGCCGTCGGCGGGCAGCACCCACAGTTTGCCAAAATGGTTGGTATTAACGCTGGCCGGCGTCAGGATTTCCTCACTCAAGTCCTGCCCGGTGCGGCCATTGTCATTATGATAGGTGAGCACGTCGGTGGTCCAGGCCGGCGCACCCGGCACGGCTAAAAGGAGCAACGAACACCACCACACGAATGCACCGCAAACTGCGCCCACTCTACGCAGATTTTCCACCGGGTTGGCAGGTATCCCCACGGGATGAAATTCGCTCAAATTGAAGAGAGCGCAAGCCACAAAGTGGAAACGAAAACCACTCACCCGCTTCACACCGCAGAGAATCAAGGTTCGATTTTCAGCACGCTACGGCATCAGCACCCGGTAAAAGCGAGGGCTGTGGTTCGTCATGCTCGGATCGGTGATAAGTAGCGAGCCACCGCCAGGAACGGTATTGGTCACGACCGGCCACCAGCTGAGGAGGTTGGAGGAGGTTTGCACAACGCAATTGCTCCCGGCCGGGGCATTGAGAATAAAATGAAATATGCCATTGCTCAGACCTGCGCCGTTCAGGGCGATTTGCGCCGGGCGAACAGTTTGCACGTACACACCGTTGGGATACGGGCTATGGTCGGCATCGTTGGAGGCGACCAGGAGACGAATCGTGGTTTGACCAGCCGGCGCCTGGTTCGTATCCACCACCACGCTTACATCCTGATAGCCCGGGGCCGGAATGTCGAACGGAACAGCC
>DATEGR010000553.1:0-2173 GCA_035279985.1 Verrucomicrobiia bacterium | reverse complement strand
CTCTCACCGGCTTTGTTTCCGGCGCGGCGGGTTCGGACAGCGGATGGAGGGGCGGTGGGTTTGTCGGGTTCACGTATTTGCGCAGGAGCCAGGTCTTTTGCATGGCTTCAACCAACCGCTCCACTTCACGCATCGAAACCTGTGTTTGCATCACCAGTCCGGGAAGATCTTTGGCCTCCTTGCCGACGACATCGCTGATCGCCGGCAGATTGGTGCTGGCTTGCTGAAGATTGTTCAACGTGACTTGCAGTTCGTCCACCGAGTGGTTTGCCTTGACGAGCAGCGCCTTTAGCTCGTCTGCGGTTGCGGGATCGGTCAGCAAATTTCCCACCGTACCCTTGCCTGCCTGAACGTCGGTGACCAGTTGGTCCACTCGCTGCTGGGTGGCCATCAGATTCGTGCCCAGCATGGTCCACGTGTCCAGGCCGGTGCTGGTTTTTTTCAACACGGCCATGGCCTGGCTGCGGATATCCTCGACCGCCGCTTCCAGCGCGCTTTGGAACTGCTCGTTGCAGACAATGGACGCATTCTTTTCCGGCAACGGTCTGCCGAGACCACGGGTGATTTCAAAAAATGAATCGCCGGCCACCCCGAATTTTTTCTTGATGACCGCGGATGAATCCACGCGCACGAACCGGAAGAAATCGCGGCGGATGCTGGCCTGGGCTTCCATCCGGCCGGTCGTGTCCACCAGGACGTCGGAAACCGACCCCACGAGGGTGCCCAGAAAGTAAACCTCCGACCCCTGCCGGATTCCCGCCGCGCCGGCCTCGGGCAGAACAATCCGCAGGGTGACGCGGCTTTTGAGCCAGCGCTGGCTGTGGCCCGTCCACACCACGGCGGCGACCAGCAAGGCGACCACGACGAGCACGAACGTGCCGGTGATTTCATTGACGCGCCGGAATTGGAAGCGCTGTTCCAGCATCTGGTCACAGTCATCCCGGCGTAAAGGTTCGGGAGTGCTGGTCGTTTCGTTCATAATCACAGGTAAGTCAGCAGCGATACCACGGCGGAGATGACAAATAATCCGGCGACGGAGCGGGTGAGCGCCCGCTGCGTGGCCTGCGGAATGTCCGTGACCGACCCACCGACCCCCAGCCCGCCGATACAACAGGACGCACTGGCAAACAGCGCGGGCAGGATGCTTTTGGCGAGGATGTTAAAAATGTCTTTGGGTTGAACCGCGCCCGAGACGGTGTCCGCAAACAAAAGCAAATCACGGCTGCCGATCCCCATCCAGGCCGCGAACCAGTAACCGCTCGCAAAGGCGACGAGGATAAAAACAATCGTCAGGCAAAAAGTGGAGACCGCCGAACCCAGCGCCCGCGGAACGACGAGTTGCAGGAACGGATCGCCTCCTTGCGCTTCAAGCGCGCGGACTTCGCCGTTGATTTTGAGGACGCCCAGTTCGGTCGTCATCGCGCTGCCGCTGCGGACGATCACGATGAGGTTGATCAGCACCGGGCCGAGCTCGCGCGCCACGACGGCCACCAGCAACGGCCCGAGCAGTTGTGACTGCCCCGCTTGGCTGGTCCAGAAAGTGAGTTGCACCACCACTGAAATGCCGACGAACACGGCCACTGCGCCGACAAACCAGAGCGGTTCGACGCCGATGGACAGGACCTGCAAGGCCATCGCCTTTCGCACCGGGCGCGCCCAGTAGCGTGGCTGAACACAAACGCAAAGCACCGTCCCGATCACCGCCGCCACATGCCGCAGCTCATCCCATTGCCCACGCGCGAAGCCGCCCACACCCGCCAGGGACAGCAACGAGAGGCGGCTCCACGCGCCCGCCCGGTTCACTATTTTTTCGGCAGACAGGTTCATTGGGATGCGGTGGTAAAATGTTGCCGGTTCATCGGGAGAGCAGTTCGCTTACGGGTGACATGGCGGGGACGCGGTCACAAATGACTTTGATCGAAACCAGGATTGGCACCGATAATAAGGCGCCGGGCACGCCCCAGAGCCACATCCAGAAGATCAAGGAAACAAAAATGACCACCGGATTGAGAGTGAATCGGCGCCCGAGCAGTATCGGCGTGATGAGGTTTGCTTCCAGCAGGTGGAGCAGCAGATACCAGGCAGGCGGCAGGAGTCCCTCCCACAACGTGTCGAAACTAAGCAGACCGACGGCGGCCAGAAGGATGACTCCGGTGACGGGACCGAAGTAAGG
>DATEGR010000552.1:0-3124 GCA_035279985.1 Verrucomicrobiia bacterium | reverse complement strand
TAATCTTTCTCCTTGGCCTCTTGTTCCGCCGTCTCCGTTTCCACGGAAACCACTTGCCCGGTCAGGGCGTCCACGGCGACTTCCTTAATGTCCTTGGAATCCGGCACGGTAAGGTCGAACGACCAGATCAATTTGCCGTGTTCCTTTTCAATTTCGGCTTCCTTGACGGTGCCGTTGGGCACCTGGGCCAGGGCGGATTTTTCGGCGTCCACTTTGGCGATTTTGGCCTTGGCCCCCAGCCTGGCCTGTTTGGTTTGTTCTGATTTCTCTGACGCGCAGCCGGCCAGCAAACCGGCGGCCAGCGCGACCCAGAGGATGGTTTTAGCTTTCATGTGTTTGTCTTTCGATTCATTCAATCCGGCAATTTCCGGATCGTCCGGCAAATCATGAAGCAGCCGCATGAACTTTCCGTGAAACGCGGGTGACAGTGTTGTCATCTAACGGCGACGGAATCATTACTCATACCGCAGCGCCTCAATCGGATCGAGCCGTGAAGCCTTCCAGGCCGGATAAAATCCAAAAACGATTCCGACGGTCACCGACGTTGCGACGGCCGCAATGATTGCGGGCACGGACGGCATGGTCGGCCAGTGCAAAAAAGCCGTGACCGCGAGCGACACTCCGCGTCCCAATAAAATTCCGGCGATACCGCCGGCCAGACACAGCACCACCGCCTCCACCAGAAATTGCCTGAGAATGTCACGCGACCGGGCACCGACGGCCATTCGTAATCCGATCTCCCGCGTCCGCTCGGTGACCGACACGAGCATGATGTTCATGATGCCGACGCCGCCCACGACCAGCGAAATCAGCGCCACGATGAGGAGCAGCTTGGTCATCACGCCGCTGGTGGAGGCGAGCGCTTGCGAGATTTCGGTGAGATCGTGAACCCGAAAATCGTCCAGGGTGCCGGGCTGATTGTCCAGTTCGCTGGCTTGAATATGATGCCGTTGGCGCATCAGGACGGTGATTTGGCGGACGGCTTTCGGGATGTCCTGCGGTGAATCGGCGGACATCCAGATGTCGTCGATGTCCGAGAACCGCGTCACCTGCGGCGTATCGGCTGCCTGAACCGCCGATTGCTGCGGATAAAGCTGCACGGATTGATTTGGATAAAGCTGGTTGAGGGAATTGACCGTGCTGGATGCGGTGGCAGCGCTGGCGGACTGACCGGTATCCCGGACGCCGGTCACGCGAAATTTGATGGTGGTCCAAGGGGCGGCGAGGAAATCGTCCTGGTCCTGCCCCCACATGTTCGGCCCTTTCTGGCTCAAGACGCCCACGACTTTCATCCCGACGTCCTTGACGCGGATTTCCTTGCCGAGGGGAGATTCGTTGCCGAACAACTGCCGGGCAATGGTCTGCCCGATAATGCACACGGCCGCCGCGCTGCGCACATCTTGTTCCGTGAAACATGCTCCGGCGGAAAGCGGCCAATCCCGAACCACCAGGTAATCCGGCGTCGTGCCGAGAATCCGGCCCGGATTCCAATTGCGATTGCCATAAATGATCTGGGCGCGGCAGTCCACACTGGGAGCGACGAATTTGATGGCGCTGCAATCCTGGCGGATGGCATCCGCGTCCATGGGCGTGAGGGTTGGCCGCCCGCCGGCGCCGGAATTGATGCCGGCAATGGTCATGTGCGCGGGATCCATCTGGATGACATTGGCTCCCAGGCTGGCGATGGTCTGCTCGATGGAGTAAGAGGAGCCGCGGCCGATCTCCATCATGGCAATGACGGCGGCAATGCCGATGATGATGCCCAGACAAGTCAGCAGCGAACGCATGACATTGCGGCGCAAGGCGCGCAAGGCCATTCGCAGGGTTCCGTGAACCGTATTCACGTTCGTTTAGTGCCTGTGAAAGTTGGGCAAGAACGGGTTTTGGGTGCCACCCTCCACCGGTCCCGTGGTTTCACCCGTAACCACCTCGTCACCCTCTTTCAAATTATCGGCGGTGACGGCGGTGTTGGAACCGTCCGAAGTTCCAACCTTCACCACGACGGGCCGGACGAAGGCACCGTCCTTCACCCAGATGACGCCCTCATTTCCGCTCGTGCCTTTGGCCCCGGGCGGATTGCCAGCCGGCGGGTCAATCGGATGCTGTGAACGCGCATCAGCCGCTATTTCATCAGGTGACGACGGTGACCAGCGCAAGGCCGCATTGGGGACCAGCAGGACGTTGGACTGTTTACTCACGGTGAAATTCACATTGGCGGTCAGGTAAGGCAGCAAAACCTTGTCCGGGTTTTCCGTATTCACCACCACCGTATACATCACCACGTTCTGCGTCATCGTGGCATTCAACCGCACCTTGCCGACCGTGCCCACGAACTGCCGGCCGGGAAAGGCGTCGCAGGTGAACGTCACCGGCGCGCCGGGTTTGATCCGGGCGACATCCGCCTCATTCACCGCCACCCAGATTTGCATCTTCGTTAAATCCTCGGCGATGAGGAACAGGCTGGGGGCGTTGAGGCTGGACACGACGGTCTGGCCGATGTTCACGCGGCGGTCAATGATGACACCTGTGACCGGCGATTTGATGACGCAGAAATCCAGGTTCCGCTGTGCTTTGTCCAAATCGGCTTGTGCCTGGGCGACACCCGACCTGGCAACAGAGACATTGGCCCTGGCGACTTCGTAATTCGCCTTGTCGGTGTCATAATCCACCTGTGACATCAATTTGGAATCGTATAACGACTGCGCGCGTTTCCATTCCGCCCCGGCCTGGTCGAGCTTCGCGTTCATCTGTTCGAGATTCGCGGCGGCGGTTAATTCACCCGCCCGGGCAACCGAGAGGTCAGCGGCATAAACCGAGTCGTCAATCTTCGCCAGCACGGCCCCCTGCTCCACTACTGAGTTGTAGTCAATCGTCTGGCCATTGACGTCCGTGCCGAAAGTGGTAATGCGCCCGGCGACCTGTGCGCCCACGTCCACCGTTTCACTCGGTTCAATGGTGCCACTGGAGCTGATGGTGGCTGCGACGGCGCCGCGCTGCACTTCCGCTGTGCGGAAGGACAATTGAGATCCACTCCGCGCGTGCCGCCACCAGGCGCCAAGCCCGATAATCAACACGGCAATGGCAACGGCGACAACCGAAATTTTCAAAAAGCGTTGCATACGTC
>DATEGR010000551.1:0-13281 GCA_035279985.1 Verrucomicrobiia bacterium | reverse complement strand
CGCCGACGCTTTTCAAGCCTTCATCCATGAGCACGAAATGCGCTCGGTAAATCGCCAAGGCATTTGGGGTCTTGACGGTCGGTTCGCCGCCGCTGGTTTTGGCATTGAGGGGATTCCAAGCTGAATCGTCAAAAGTTCGATGAGAGTAAATGCCTTGCCCCTCGAAGTTCCATTTTTCAATCCATTTTGTTTCATTATTTGTCTTCGTTGGCTGCGTTTGGACGGCCTGCCGTTGAATCACGGCAGCGGCGGGCCGGCCTGGATGCGATAAAATTGCACCGGCAGCGTGGCGGCATTGGTCTCCCCCCACACAAACGGCATGGGTGGTGAATTGGTTTCAAACAAAACGCTCCAGTCGATCAAATTGGTTGAACCTAATACCGCATAATCCGGCCCGGCCTGGCCGCTGACCTGCAGGACGAATTGTTCGTTGCTCCAGCCTGCTGACGAGAATTGCGGCTGCGTCAGCGGATTGACCGTGACCGTGAAACTTTGCGTGGCGCTCAACGGAGGAGTCCCGCTGTCCGTCACCTTCAGGCTGATCGGATTGATTGAATTCGCCTGGCTGACCAACGGCCGGAACGAGAAGGCGCCGCTGTTGGGATCCAAAGTTGCGTTGGTCGGGGCGCTTAACAGGCTGAAGGTCAGGGTCGGTGGCGGTTGATTGGTGTCGGTGGCACTGGCCGTGAACGCCACCGTCTGGCCCGCGTTCACGGTGTAATTGGAAATCGCCGCCAGCACCGGCGGCGTGTTGCCTAAAACCGGAATCACCAGCACGTCCATCGTGTAGGCGGGCAGGGTAACACTGAACGTACTGCCGACACCAGAAATGCTGTTGCTGCCAGGCCCCGTCGCCGGCACTTCATTGAAGCTGGTCCAATTGTTGGTCCCAAACCGATAGATGGTGCCGGTGGTGTTCAGGTTTGCATTTGTGACCGTCACATTCACCGTTTGGCTGCTGTCCATACTTTCATTGATCAGCAGGATCCCCAGGTTGCCGTCCTGCCGCACCACCCCCTGCACCCGCAAGTTGCTGGTGTCCGAGGTCGCTTTGACAAAGGCATCGCCGGGATTGCACAGGTGTCGCAGCATTTGCATGGCATAAACCACCGGGCCATTGCCGCTCCCGAGAAATGAGTTCGCGTCGAAATCCAGCCAGTCCGCATTGGCAAAGGCAGGATAGTTCAGCCAGGTGGAATAACAATCCGCCGCGAATAGCGCCTCGACCGGCCCGAGAATCGGCATCCCATTGGTGCCATTGACCAGGTAAGGGTAGTTGTCGGCACCAAACTCGGTGACGAGAATCTGGACGTTGGCGGGGTTGGGGCAGTAATTGATGATCCAATCTTCCAGGCCCGAATTCGTTCCCATGTGGGGGTAGGCGCCGGTGCCATTGATCATAACCGGGATGATCGAGCCCGCCTCCGACAAAAGGCTGGTGCCGACGTTGTCTGAAAAGTTAGGATACCAGTGGACAATGACAAAATCTATGTTGCTGCCGCATTGCGCCAATACTTGCGGAGTCCAGTGCTGGCTGTTGTTGACCCCGTTGATGTAGTCCCAACTGTAGTCGCCCGGCGGGGTGCTGGAATAGGCCCCCACCTTGATGGTGGGATCAACCGCTTTCATGGCTATCGCAAAGGCCTTGACCGCCTGACCATAAGCCGCCGGAGAGAGGAGCGCATTGCCGTAACGGGGATAGGTGGTGTACGGATAGGGAGCGGCGTAATCACACTCATAACCATCGGTGCCGGTGCTATAATAGGCGTTACCGTAAGGTTCGTTGCCGACCTCCCAATATTGGATGTGGACGGGCGCGGGGTGATTGATGCGTAGAAAATTGTAGCCGTCGTTTGGGGTCAGCGGGTTGGCGGCGCGTATCATTGCCCAATAACCCGCCGTTTGCCAGTTATTGCCCTCGGCATCCACACCGATGGTGACATCATTCGTGGTGCCATAGATGTCGGTGCTGGCGTTGGCGTAGGCCACCCAGGCGGCGGCTTCCTGCGGCGAGCCGTTCGTGCTGGGAATGGCCATCGCCGTCTTATTCGAGTTCCATAAAAAACCGGAGCCCCAATCAACCGAGATCACCGCCTGCGCCTGCGCGTTGGACATCAGTTGGATGAAATGCCCCATGTCCGTAGCCCCTGACAGGTAGCCTAAGTTGCCGGCCTGGCCGTCGAAGGGGGTCATTAGATATGAGCTCCACCGGTAATTATCCGCATAGCCACCGCCCGGATAGCGCATGGCCGTGACGCCCGCCTGCTTAAGCTGGGCAGGCGTACTGCTCCCCCAGGTGTCCCAGACGGCCATGAAGATTCCGAAAGCATTGGTCGGCACCGTGTTAATTACATTGGTCGCATTAATGGCAACGTTGACCGGCGGCGTGGCGACAAAGCCCAGGCTGAAATTTGTGAACGTGGCGGTGTTCAACGCCGAGTTGTTGTGAGCGGTCACATCGAGCCCGGCCATGACAGTGTTGTTCATTGCCACCATCTGGCTGCTGACCAGCACCCAGTTGCTGCCATCCGTGCTGTAATAGCCGGTGAAATTCCCGCTGGCGCGGACTAATTTCAGCGAAACCGGCGCGGTAATGCCGCTATGCTGGCTGAAAGAACTGGAGCCTCCCGCCGTGCTCCGCCATTGGAAACTGACTCCCTGAGTCGCCGTGGCGACGATGCTCACGTTGACCGAACCCGCCGTGCTGTCGTTGCGGAACATGAGTCCGGCTTTCGACCAACCCGAACCCGGATCGCTGTTCTGCAAATTGATCACCCGCACAATCATCGTGCCGTCGCCAGGGTAGTTGGTGCTGGCAAAATTAAACTGGTCGGCGGCATTCCAGATGTCCGCGCCGCCGCCGGTCACGGTCCACAAGCCGTTGGTATAAGTGGCCGCGCCGGCCGAACCCGGCGACCCAATGTCCGCATCGATCCATCCTGGTGGCAAAGCCGCCCAAGCCGTTCCAGCCATCGGCAGAAGCATTGAAACCAGGCAAAAAAATCTCGCGAGTTTATGGGGGCAGGTAATGCTTGATACCTTCATAAAAAGGTGGCGGAACCACTTGCCGCCAGGGTGATGCTTCAAAAAAGGGTATGACATAGAACTTCCAGGTGGTTAGAAACGTCGATAAGGCATTGACGACATCGTACAAAGATAACCCAATTTTTAGCGGAACGAATGTCGTCAATAATCACGACATCTGCTTGCCCTGAAAGGAGGTTTCTACGCGGTGACCGTTTTGAGCGGCATGGTGAAGATGACCTTGGTGCCTTGTCCCGGCACGGATTCAATGCTGCAGATTCCGTGAATCTCCGCCAGCCGGCGCCGTATGTTTTCCAAACCATTTCCGGTTGAAAGGCGGATTGAATCGTCAAGCAGGGTTTTCCGGGTTGCGCCCGGCGCGAAACCGCAGCCATTGTCCTCGACAGCCAATTCAAACGAAGCCGGGCCAGTGGCGAGCCGGATGGAAGTCTCTGTCGCCCCGGAATGTTTGACCACATTGTGCAAAGCTTCTTTAAAGGCGAGAAACAAGTTGTGGCGCACATCGGCCGTCAGCCGCCAGGCAGGCAATTCCATGGGCATGTCCAGCCGGCAACGGATCCCGGCCGCCGCCAGCAAATCCTGGGCGAATTTCTCCAGATAACTGGCCAGACCCTCCAGGGTGTCATGCCGGGGATTGACTGCCCAGACGATTTCATCCATGGCCCGCGTCAAGCCACGGGCCGTATCATAAATCTGATCAAGGCCGGCCATGGCCAGTTCCGGATTGTCCAGCTCCGCGCGGGCCGATTCGCTCAGCATGCTGATGCGCGTCAGATGGGCACCCAGGTCGTCATGAATGTCATGCGCAATTCGCGCGCGCTCGTGTTCCACCGCCCGCTGCCATTCAAGGCGCTCGAGTTTTCGCCGCATCCGGCGGCGCGTGTCGAACCAGACCAATCCACCGCTGGCCGTGATGATAGCAACCCAGGCCAAAATGCGGAACCATAACATCTGCCAGAAATAGGGCTGCACACTGAAGGCGATGCTTGCGCCGTTCTCATTCCAAACGCCATCGTTGTTGCAGGCAATCACCTGAAACGAGTAATTACCCGGTGGAATGTAATTGTAATTATACGTGCGCTTGGTGCCCGTGTTGATCCAGTCGGGGTCGAAACCGGTTAAGCGGCATTTAAACTGCACTTTCTCCGGATCAACAAAACTCAAACCCGTGTATTGAAATTCGAACCGATGCCGCCCCGGGGGTACCTTGATCGGCTCTCCAGACGTTACCCGGGCAACCGGACGGTCATCCACCTGCATGGCTTCGATCTGGACCGGTGGCGGGAGGCGATTGGTCTCCACATCCAACGGGTTCAACGCCACCAGCCCCTTGCTGGTGGGAAACCACAATCGGCCGTCGGGCGTTTTGCATCCCGCCGGCTGCAATCCTTCGGAACATTCGATGGTCGGCATTCCGTCGTTGATGCCGTAAGCCTGGCAATGGATCTCGTTGATCGCTCCGTCTGCACACCGATTCAGTTCCGCCTCGCTGACCCGAATGATGCCGTCGTGCGAACTCATCCAAAAAAAACCCCGGTCATCCTCCTCGATGTCGCCAATGACGCTGTTGGGCAATCCTTGTTTGCGATTGATCACGGCAAAATGGCCATTCTTCATCCGAACCAATCCACCGCCAAAGGTTCCGACCCATAATCCGCCCGCCTTGTCGAAATGGAGGCACTCGATAAAACCACTGGACAGGCCATCGGTCGTCCGGAATCGCTTAATGTTATTGCCTTTCAGACAGGCGAGTCCGTCTCCGGCCATGCCAAACCAGACCGAGCCCTGATTGTCTTCCGCCACCGTGCGCACATCGCGTAACGGCTGCCCATCGCTCGCGGAGTACCAATTGGTCCTGCCCGCCTGATAACGCAGCAGCCCGGTGCTGGTGCCAATCCACAGGCCGCCGTCGCGGGCCTTTAAGAGGGCGGGCATCGGCATGTTAACATTAGTCATTCCCGGTGCGTATTCGAAGTGATCGTCATTCCGCATAAACAGGCCCCCACCCCAGGTACCCGCCCATAACCGGCCTTCGGTGTCCTCGGCCAACGACCAAACGTAGGTATTGCGGATTCCCTGGGCGGTGGCGAAATTCGTCCAGTTGCCGTCTTGAAGCCGATACAAACCCGCACCCTCGGTTCCAATCCAGAGCGCACCCTCCTGACCGGGACAAACTGACAGCACGGCGCGACCCTGCCACTGGTCCGGCGGCGAAACCGTTTCAATATTATTTGGGCGCAGAATCACAAGCCCGCCGCCACCCGTACCTACCCAAAGATTTCCTTCCCGATCTTCGTACAGGGAAGTAATCCAGTCTGACGGAAAACCACTGGCATGATCAAAGTGCAACGGCTTTTCGTTTTGACCCGGAAACATCAGAAAAAGACCGCCATCGGCCGTCCCCGCCGCCAGGACGCCATTTCGGGTTTCCATCAACCGGGTCACCGGGCTGCCACCCCAGGGAGCATTTCCGAGGTCTTCAACCCATTGGTCATCCTTCCATTTCCGAATGCGTCCGTCACCGGCCACCCAAAGTCCACCGTCCCGGCTGGCGCCAATCCCCTGAACATACGGGTAAGCGCCGCTATCGGCCCATTCGAGATGCGGTGCATGTACCCGGCCCTGGTCCAGCACGGAAACCCGCCCCTCGCGCGCGACCCAGATCTTTCCTTCCGTAGATCGGGCCATATCGACCAATTTGGCCACCGAGCCGGCTTCGGGGGTCAAGACCCGCCCATCGCTCACACGGGCCAACTGGCCTGATTCGTTCAACAACCAAATGTCGCCCGATCCATCGGATGTAATATCGTAAATCTTGCCGCCGCTCCAGGCTGGATGAAATTCCACCGCTTTGAATTGCCCGTCTTTGTATTGGGTGATCTGGCCGCTCTCATCCCCAATCCAAAGCACGCCATCCGCCATTTCAAACAGACTGGTTATCCGACTGCTGCGCAGTGCCGGTGTGTTGTTCTCGTCAAACGTGGTAAAACGCACTCCGTCAAATCGTGCCAGGCCGCTATAAGTGCCCACCCACAGGTACCCGTCATGGTCCTGGACGATCGCTGTGACTTTGTTTTGCGGCAGACCTTGTTCAGCCTGCCACGAGCGGACGAAATAGTTGGGGGAGGCGGAAACCCACGCGGAAAATTCATTACCCGCCAACCACCAGACCGTCGCCAGAATGATCCAGGCAGGGCATAAGACAAACGGATTCCGGCGCAGCATGGACAAATTTTGTCCGCCTGGCCAGACAACCCGCAAGGACAATTTCTCTGGGTTTATGCGCAAAAGCCGGTTTGGAACAGCCATCCGTAGAGAGGCTATCAAAAAAAAGCAAGTTTTTCGACTCGTTGATTTTGATGACAAGACAATTGCACGGAAGAAAAGCAGAATTATCACAAAATCGACAAAATTCCGGAAATCGTGACGCTCAAAAAATCATATTGTTTGCCCCGGGTTGTGATATCGGGTTACCCTCGAACAGGTTTGCTTCCGTGCGATGCCATTTAATCTGCCAGCCAGTCACTTAAAATTGAAGGCTTCCATCATGAAAAATAAACGATACGCAATAGCGATGGTGGCCTGCCTTGGCGCAGGCTTATGGCTCAGTGAAGCTCCCCAATTGGCCGCCGCCAATCCGCCGCGGCTGTTGAATGATCCGGTGGATATCAGCGGTGATTTTCACAATTTCGCCAACATTTACTATCTGGCTGACAAACTCGCCGATTTTGATCCCGCCACGGGCAAGGGGGAAATCACCTACCAGCGAGCCGAATATTTTACCCGGCAAGCCTTCGATAACATGCTGGCCACCCTCAAGCCGGTCGACCCGAATGAATTCCCGGAAAACGAATATGCGGCCAATCCCACCCTGCCGTTTTCGGTTGAATTCGTTTCACCGCGAACCGTGCGGATTCGCCTTCAAACCGGGCCGGCGGCGGCCCAGCCGCAGCCCGAGCTGATGCTCGCCGGGCCGGTGCCCCAGGACCATTCGTGGAAATACGAAAAAATCGAACGCGGCTATCGTTACACCGGCCAGTTTGGGTCGGTCACGATTCTGGAAAATCCGTGGAAGATTGAATTTCGCGACGCGCAGGGTCGCTTGCTGACCGAAACGGATCAGGCGTCGGACAATACCACCACCTTCACGCCCATCGTGCCATTCTCCTTTGTGCGGCGGGCGGCGGATTATTCGCGGAGCGTGGACGCCGCGTTTACGCTCTCACCGGGCGAGAAAATCTTCGGTTGCGGCGAATCATTCACCGCTCTGAACAAACGCGGCCAGAAACTGGTGCTGTGGCCCGATGACGCCAACGGCATTCAGAATCAGGGCATGTACAAGCCCATCCCGTTTTTCATGAGCAGCCGCGGTTACGGCATGTTCCTGCACACCAGCACGCCCATTACCTGCGATTTCGGACATGATTTCAGCGGCGTGAATTCCCTGATGATTGGCGATGACGCACTCGACCTGTTTGTCTTTCTGGGTTCGCCGAAGGAAATTTTGAATGAATACACTCAGTTGACCGGCAAATCGCCATTGCCACCGCTCTGGTCGTTCGGTCTGTGGATGAGCCGCTGCACTTACAATGCCGAAAAACAGGTCCGCGATATCGCCACTCGGCTGCGTGAAAACAAAATTCCCTGCGATGTGCTTCACCTTGACACCGGGTGGTTCGAAACCGACTGGCGCTGCGATTACCAGTTTTCCACCTCGCGCTTCACCGATCCGCAAAAGATGATTGATGACTTGAAACAGGAGGGTTTTCACATCTCGCTCTGGCAACTGCCCTACTTTGTGCCCAGGAACAAATTGTTTCCGGAACTGGTGGAAAAGGACCTCGTCGTCCGCGATGCCAAGGGCAATTTGCCCTATGAAGACGCCGTGCTGGATTTCTCCAATCCCAAAACTGTCGAATGGTATCAAGGCAAGCTGGCCAATCTCCTGAAGATGGGTGTCGGCGCCATCAAGGTGGACTTCGGCGAAGCGGCGCCGGCGGATGGCCTTTACGCCGACGGCCGAACCGGGTTTTACGAACATAACTTATATCCGTTGCGGTACAACAAGGCCGTGGCGGACATCACCTTCAAAACCACCGGCGAGCACATCATCTGGGCCCGCAGCGCCTGGGCGGGCAGCCAGCGCTATCCGGTTCACTGGGGCGGTGATGCCGAAAGCACCGATGACGGCATGGCCGCCGAATTGCGCGGCGGCCTGTCGTTTGGTCTTTCCGGCTTTTCATTCTGGAGTCATGACGTCGGCGGATTTACGGCGAATTCCGTGGAGAACATGGACAAGAACCTGTTTGCCCGCTGGCTGGCATTCGGCATGTTGAGTTCGCACAGCCGTTGCCACGGCATCGCCCCCAAGGAACCCTGGAATTACGGCCAGGCCTTCATGGATAAATTCCGCCAGATTGACGATTTGAAATACGAACTCATGCCCTACGTTTATGCGCAGGCCGAGGATTGTTCCGAACATGGCCTGCCCATGGTGCGTGCGTTGTTCATTGAATACCCGGACGATCCCGGCTCCTGGCTGGTGGACGATGAATATCTGTTCGGTTCGCGCATGTTAGTCGCACCTTTGCTGCATGAAAACGCGACCGGACGCGACGTTTATCTCCCGCCGGGAACATGGATTGATTACCAAACCGGCAAATCCTACGATGGCGGCTGGCATCAAATCGCAGCGGGGCAATTGCCGATCGTTATGCTCGTGCGGGACGGGACGATAATCCCGCGGATCAAGCTGGCGCAATCGACGAAAGACATGGATTGGTCGCACCTCGAACTCGCCGTCTTCGCCAAAGCGGCGCAAACTGCGACCGGTCTGGTTTGCCTGCCGTCGAATAACGAGTTGCAGGCACTGTCCCTGACCAGGGAAGGCAACTCGTTCAAACTGGAAAGCGATCCTTTGGCAGGCAAGGTGACCTGGAAAATTACGCAGGCTGAAAACGCCCGATAGTTTGATGGAAGGATGTCGAATGCGTATTGGAAAACGATTTATGACCGGCGCCGTGGCTCTCGTGCTGTTGTGCCGCCATTCAACGATTGCAGCACAACCGACGTCGATGGAACCCTATGCCTGGCACAACGTCGTCATCGGCGGCGGCGGATTCGTGACCGGCATCGTTTTTCATCCCCGCCAGAAAGGCCTGATGTATGCCCGCACCGACGTCGGCGGCGCCTATCGCTGGGATGATACCACCCGGCATTGGATTCCCCTTACGGATTGGATTGGCCCCGCGGACGTGAATCTCACGGGCATTGAAAGTCTGGCGGTGGATGCTTCAGACCCAAACCGCGTTTATCTGGCAGCGGGCACGTACACCCGTAACGCAGCGGCGATGCTGCGCTCGGATGACAAAGGCCGGACCTTTCAGCGGGCGGATGTACCTTTCAAAATGGGCGCCAATGAAACCGGCCGCTTTAATGGCGAGCGTCTGGCCGTGGATCCGAATGACGGCAAAATCCTGTTCTTCGGATCGCGGGAGGATGGTTTATGGAGGAGTGTTGACCGGGCAGCCACCTGGCAGAAAGTGCCTGGCTTTCCGAGCATCCCGGCCGAGCCGGATTCGGCCGATGGACCCCGGCGCGGCTCCTGGTTCCATCGGGAATCGGTTGGAGTTGTGTGTGTGGTATTCGACCCGGCGAGCAGCCACCCCGGCACGCCCACGCCGGTAATTTACGCCGCCGTGTCCACCGTCGAAACCAACCTGTACCGCAGTACCGACGGGGGAATCAGCTGGCAAGCCGTGGCCAACCAGCCGGTGGGATTACGCCCCAATCATCTCGTCCTTTCACCGGAGGGATTGCTTTATCTCAGTTACGGCAAGGAACCCGGTCCCAACATCATGACCGATGGTGCGGTCTGGAAACTCAATCCGACAAAGGGCGTCTGGATTGACATCACGCCGGTCAAACCGGCAAACAGCGATCAAACGTTTGGTTATGGAGCCGTTGCGGTGGACGCGGAGCATCCCTCCACCATCATGGCCACAACGTTTTGTCACTGGAAACCCCACGACGAGATTTTCCGCAGCACCGATGGCGGCGCCACCTGGACGCAACTATGGGACGATAACACGGAATGGGACCACTCAAACGCGCCTTATACCAAATCTCGAAATCCGCACTGGATGGGAGTCATTGAAATTAATCCGTTTAACCCGAATCAGGTGCTGTTCACCACCGGTTATGGCATCTGGAGCTGCGTCAATGCGACCGCTGCCGACTCAGGTAAACCGACACGCTGGCTTTTCCTCGACCAGGGACTTGAAGAAACGGTGCCACTCGCGTTGATCAGCCCCCCGGCAGGCGCACATCTCCTGAGCGGCGTGGGCGACATTGATGGTTTTCAACACGACAGCCTTACCGACTCGCCGGCGGAAGTGTTCACCGGCCCGCACTTCGGCAACACCGAAGCCCTAGCATTTGCCTGGAATAAACCGCAGGTCCTTGCCCGTACCGGCACCAGTAACGGACATGACCCCGAAGTGTGCGCCGCCTATTCGTCCGACGATGGCAAAACGTGGACGGCTTTTGCCGACAACCCGGCTGAGGATCCGACCGCAGGCAGCATTACGATTTCGGCCGATGGAACAACGTTCGTCTGGACTCCCCGCCGTAATCCCTCGTACTACACGGTGAATTACGGAACCAACTGGACAACCTGTCAAGGGCTTGCACCCGGCTTTCAAGTGGTTGCCGATACGATCAATCCGGGTCGATTTTACGCTTACGACTCGCACACTGGCAGGCTCCTGGCCAGCACCAACGGCGCCGCTGATTTCCCGGTTTCCGGAGCGACTCTGCCGGCCGAGAAAGTCTTTGGCGCCGGCTTTGGCGGCGGTGGCGAAGCGGGCGCCACCCTCTATGCCACTCCCGGCCGCGAAGGCGATCTGTGGATCGCCTTCCGCACCAGTGGCCTCTACCATTCCGTCGACGGCGGCATGAAATTCACCAAAGTGGAAGCAGTCCAGGAAGCAAACTCTCTGGGCTTTGGCAAAGCGGCACCGGGGGAAAATTACCCCTCCCTCTATCTGGCTGGCAAAGCGGACCAGCTCCAGGCCCTCTTCCGTTCCAACGACACCGGACGAACCTGGGTGCGCATCAACGACGACCAACACCAATTCGGCTGGATCAATCATGTCACCGGCGACCCGCGCATTTACGGCCGGGTTTACTTTGGCACCGGCGGGCGTGGCATCATTTACGGTGACCCTGAATAGTTTGGTCGGCGGAATTCCAGACGTTCACCGGCACGGCCGTCAGACAGTTGAAGCAGCGAACCCATGTAAGAACTCCGGGGCAGGCTCCGGGCATTAACCCTTGCGTTTCGTGTCATGCATACTAACGACTAACACCCGGTACTTATTTTTGATATAAACGCAACATTCCTGTTTATCTTGAAACGGCGAAGCATGGCCGACCGGCCATTCGCCTGTTTCCTTAAGGTAACAAATGCGGGATTCGCTTTGCGTCGGCGTCTGTGAAGTTCGTCAGGCCTGACACCCCATGTTGATGGAGAACTGTGAATAATATGAAATATGCTGATCGGTTGGTAATTAAAAAACCCGAACAACGAATGTCTAAATCGGCCGCGGCGGTGTGTCGCATTGGCTATGTGCTGGCATGTGTGTTTCTGGCGACATCGGCCTGGGCTGAAACCTATACCTGGAAAAATGTCGTCCTTGGCGGAGGTGGATTTGTTTCGGGACTCATTACGCACCCCGATGCTCCGGGCGTGGTTTACGCCCGCACGGATATCGGCGGTGTGTATCGCTGGAACCCGGCAGACAATTCCTGGATTCCTCTGCTCGACTTTGCCGCGGATGCCAACACGTATGGCATCGAAAGTGTGGCGCTTGATCCTTCCGATAGTAATCGCCTGTATATCGCCGCCAGCCGGGCCTCATCCTCGCTGAAGTGGATCCTCGTTTCGACAAACCAGGGAACAACCTTTTCGTCGTTTACGCCGCCGTTTGCGCTGGATGGAAATGCCCGAGGCCGTGGCGGTGGCGAACGGATGGCGGTGGATCCGAACCTGGGCAGCATTCTGTTCTACGGCACCCGGGGCCAGGGGCTTTATAAGAGCGTTGATTATGGAGCTACCTGGTCCCCGGTAGCCACCTTTCCCGTGAGCACAACGGCAAACACCGTCGGGATCGTGTTTGTCCAGTTTGTTAAAAGCAGCGGCACACCGGGCGCGGCGACACCGGTCATTTTGGCGGGCGTCTCTCAAACCGGCAACAACCTGTATCGCAGCGACAACGGCGGCGCCACCTGGTCGGTCGTTTCCACTGTGGACTCGGCGTCGTACCTGCCGAACCACGCGGCGCAGGACGGTTCGGACAGCCTGTACATCACCTTTGACGACACCTGTGGCCCGAACGACAACGTGGCGGCCGGCGCGGTCTGCAAACTTAATCTTTCAACCCTCGCGTCGTCGGACGTTTCGCCGGTTAAACAGCCGGGCGAACAGGGCGGATGGGGCGGCGTGTCGGTGGACGCACAGCATCCGACCACACTGGTGGTCAGCACGCTGGATCGCTGGTGGCCGTCGCCTTATGACCAGATCTATCGCAGTACCAATGGCGGCGCCTCGTGGAAAACCACCGCCCGGTCGCTGCCTGCAACCGGCGATTCGCCCTGGACTGTCGCACGGACTCCGCATTGGTGTGAAAGCGTTCAAATTGATCCCTTCAATTCTGATCGCGCCTGGTACGTCACCGGCTACGGAATCTTCAGTTGCACCAACCTCACCGCCGCCGATTCGAACGGAACCGTGCATTGGACGTTTACCAGTGACGACCTGGAGGAGACGGTGCCGTTGGGACTGGCCAGTCCCCCCAGTGGCCCGTATTTGTTGAGCCAGGTCGGCGACCAGGGTGGATTCCGACATTTCAATTTGGACGTGTCGCCGCCCGCGGCCGATTATTTTTCCACTCATCGCGGCACGTCCTATGGCATTGACTTCGCCGAGAACAATCCCGACATCATCGTCCGGCTTTTTTCAGACGCTCCCTACGGGGGTTACTCGCTCGATGGCGGCACCACCTGGAACGATTTCGCCAGCACTCCGCCCGGCACGACCGGCCCGGGAAACATTGCTGTTTCCGCCGATGGCAGCCGGATTGTGTGGAAGCCCGCGGGCGCCTCCGCTTTTTATTACTCCGCCAACAACGGCGCCACCTGGACTGCTTCCACCGGAGGCCCAAATGGAACCCGGTC
>DATEGR010000550.1:0-13262 GCA_035279985.1 Verrucomicrobiia bacterium | reverse complement strand
GGCGGCGAATTCGGCCAGCGCGCCGAGTGGAATGAAAACGGCCAGCTGGACTGGTGGCTGCTTGATGCCGGCCCGTATCATCGCGGCCTGCAGAAATTCGTTGCGGATTTGAACCAGTGCTATGTGGCGGCTCCCGGGCTTTGGCAGTCCGATTACGACCACGGCGGCTTTTATTGGATCGATTGCGCGGATCGCGACAACAGCGTTCTTTCCTTCGTCCGCCAGACGACTGACGGGTCCAACCAACTGGCGGTAATCCTGAACCTTACCCCCGTGCTGCGGGAGAAATACCGCATCGGGCTGCCGCGTGCCGGCCAATGGCGTGAAAGGCTGAACAGTGATGCCGCGGTTTATGGCGGCGGCAATCAGGGAAATCTCGGCGGTGTCACGGCTGGAAACCTTCCGTGCCACAGCCAGCCCTGCTCGGCGGAATTCCGGCTCCCGCCATTGAGTGCTTTGGTTTTTCAGCCTGAAACTTAAGGGACACGGAGATTTTTAATTTCCGGCACGGCGCCGCCGCGCCGGTCAATTTGAAAATCCACCGTCCACCAGTGGACGGCAAATTTCGTTTTGTCTGCCAGGGCAATGGTTTCGAGCATTTCCCATTCAGTGACCCCGCAGGCTGCAAAATTGTGGCGGTAAAAATGCCAGGAATCCGGTGTGTCGGAAAATGGCCGCAAACCGACACTCAATTTTTTGCCTAACACCGCCCGGACATCATCCCAACCGGCGTCGTTAAATTCAACCCGGTCAGGAATGGATCTGGTTTGTAATTTTGTCGCAGTGGATTTGCTTTTTATAACTGCGATGACACTTGACGGGTCTTCGGTGGTGCGCAGCAACAGCAGCGGCGGTTGGAATATGGCTTGAATATAGGTTTGGTTGGTCAGCGCCTCAACCGCGTCCCACAATGACGGACTGGCATTGGTCAGTTTCGCCTGCGCCCGGCGGAAAAAATATAATTCGTCCGTGGCACCCGGCATGAAAATGATCGCCTTCACGACGGCGTTTGACTGAAACGCGTCCAACATCAGCGATACGCAGTTCGTCCGGTTCAATTCCGTCGCGTTGGTCTCCAGCGGCATTCGGCTCAGTGCATCCTGCCAGATTTCCCGGGTCCAACCGATTGGGCCTGTGGCCATTAGCCACGCACAGACCACCAGAGGGATTGTGGTTTTCATAGCGACAATTGAACGATTCGTTCCTGAATCTGGCTGCTCCAGCGGTTGAAATAGCCGAACAAACGATAAAGCTCCTCCAACCGGTTCAACAGGATTGTTCGTTCACCGGATTGGGGTTTTGCTGACCACCAAGCATCGAGCGATTTCAATTCTTCCACCAGCTTGTCGTGCAGCCGGGCAAGCCTGGTTTGCATGGTTCGCAACTGCTCCACCCATTCCTGCGCCCGTTCAAACAATTGGACTTGGAGCAAGGGTGAAGCCACCTTGCCTCTTTCAGTGAGGAACTCGTCGGCGTTCCGGCAGGTCGTTGCCACTTCGGCAAACAAGTCGGCGAGCACCGATGGAATTTGCTGGATGTCCGCGGGCTTCGTGCCGAGCTCCAGCTCCAGCAAATGCAACAACCGGGATTTGGGTTCGGCGAGGCAACGGTACGCGGCGTTTAGTTCGGCATATCGCCGGTTGGCGGCGAGTTTTTCCGTTTCACCCGCACCGCGTTGTTTGTCGGGATGTATTTCAGCGGCCAGTGCCAGGAATCTTGATTTGAGCGCTTCCGACTTGAGCCAGGGCCGGCGCGGTTCATCGAGCAGGGCGAAATAATCTGTCACGCGCTGAAACTTTCGCCGCAGGAACAGGATGTCGCGGCGTTGGGATTTTTCACCTTGAACCCGCCGTCCAGCGTGTCGAGGTAATCCAGCTCGCTGCCGGTGACATAAAGTGCGCTCTTCGGGTCCACCACCACGCGCACGCCGCCGGATTCGACCAGAATGTCGCGATTGGCCGGGTTATCCTGCAAATCCATCTTGTATTGCAAACCCGAGCAACCGCCACCGACCACCGCCACGCGCAGCACACCTTTGGGCCGGCCTTGTTTCGTCAACAAGGCCGACACTTTTTGCGCCGCGCTGGGCGTGAGCTTGACCAGCCGTTCATCTCCAACCCGGAAATTCGGCTGGACAGACTGGGTTTGTGTGGTTCTCGCAATCATCTGTTGTGCCACAAGTTAGCCGCCCGCATCCTCGGCGTCAACGCGCCGGCGCGCTTAATCTTTCTCTTAATCCTGATCTTAGTTTCCACGGTGATGATGATTAAGAGTACGATTAAGATTAAGACGAACAGCAAATCCGTGTTTATTCGTGTTCATCCGTGGTTTATTCTTTGGCGCGTGAAACTGATTTCCTGGAATGTGAACGGCTTGCGCGCCGTGTTGAAGAAAAATTTCCTCGACTATCTCGAAGCGGAGAAGCCCGACGTGCTTTGCCTTCAGGAAACCAAATGCGGCCCGAATGGCGCCGAGCAACTCTGGCCGGCGACCTACACGACGTATTGGAACTCGGCGGAAAAGAAGGGTTATTCCGGCACGGTGATTTTCGCCAAAACCCGCCCGCTGAAGGTCATCCCGCACCTGGACATGGCCGAGCATGACAAGGAAGGGCGCGTGTTGGCGGCCGAATTCGCGGATTTTTTTCTGGTGAACGTCTATGTCCCCAATGCCAAACGCGACCTCTCCCGGTTGACTTACCGCCAAAAGTGGGACCGTGATTTCCTGGGCTATCTGAAGAAGTTGGAGAAGAAAAAGCCCGTGGTTTTTTGCGGCGACCTCAATGTGGCGCACACCGAAATTGACCTGGCCAACCCGAAGGCCAATATCCACAACCACGGTTTCACACCGGAGGAACGCGCCGGATTCAGTGCCTTTGTGAGGGCCGGTTTCCTCGACACCTTCCGCGAATTTGAAAAGGGCGGGGGACATTACACCTGGTGGAGCCAGATGGGCGGTGCTCGCTCGCGGAATGTCGGCTGGCGCATTGACTATTTTCTCATTTCAAAATCGTTGCGCCCGCGCCTTCAGCGGGCGTTCATCCGGCCGGACGTACCAGGTTCCGACCACTGCCCCGTCGGCATCGAAATTGGGTGAATAAAAAGTGTGTAATTTAGCTCGCCACGGCATTAAATCGGGCTTAACGTCACCCTGCGGAATATAGATTACTTTAATGAAGATACTGCTCATCAGCCCGAAAACGCCCGACACCTTCTGGAGTTTCAAGCACGCCTTGCGTTTTGTTTCCCGCAAGGCCGCCATGGCGCCGCTGGGGTTGTTGACGGTGGCGGCCATGTTGCCACCGGAATGGGAACTCAAGCTGGTGGACCTCAATGTGACCCGGCTCAGGGACGAAGACCTGCGGTGGGCGGATTATGTGATGGTGGGAGCAATGATCGTGCAAAAGGAATCCGTCCACGAAATCATTGCGCGGTGCGTGGCATTGAAAAAAACGGTCATTGCCGGCGGACCGCTGTTCACCACCGGTTATGAAACGTTCCCGGCCATTCAGCACTTTGTTCTGGGTGAGGCCGAAGAAGTGATGCCCCAGGTTGTGGCCGATATGCAAAGCGGCCGGCTGCAAACGGTTTATCGCGCCACCGACCGGCCCGACATCACCCGGACACCGGCGCCGCGCTGGGACCTCATCAATTTCCGGCATTACGTGACGATGTCCGTGCAATTCTCGCGCGGCTGCCCGTTTGATTGCGAGTTTTGCGACATCATCGTGATGAACGGGCGCGTGCCCCGTATGAAAACGCCGGCGCAATTGATTGCCGAACTGGACGGACTGTGCCGGCGCGGATGGAAAGACATGGTTTTCATCGTGGACGACAATTTCATCGGCAATAAACCACGGACGAAGGCGCTGTTGCGTGAATTGATTGAATGGCGGCGGCGCACGCGGACCCGCATCGGGTTTCTCACCGAGGCGTCCATGAATCTTGCCGATGACCCCGAACTATGTTCGCTGATGGTGGAGGCTGGTTTCAAAAAGGTTTTCGTCGGCATTGAAACGCCGTCTGTCGAGTCGCTGGAGGAATGTCACAAGCTCCAAAACCGGAACCGCGACCTCGTCGCCTCGGTGCAGATATTGCAACGCTCCGGGCTGGAGGTTATGGCCGGATTCATCGTCGGGTTTGACAGTGACCAGAGCGACATCTTCAAGCGGCAGTTTGAATTCATCCAGCGTTCCGGTGTGGCGACGGCGATGGTGGGCCTGCTGAACGCGCTGCCGCAAACGCGGTTGTGGCAGCGATTGAAGCGCGAAGGCCGGCTGGAAACCGCCAGCACCGGCAACAACACCGACGCCGCGTTGAACTTCAAACCCAAATTGAACCGTGATTTCCTGCAATCCGGGTATCGCGAACTGGTGAAGAAACTTTACGAGCCGCGGAACTACTACCAGCGCATCCGGACATTCCTCAAGAGCCATCGTCCGACCGGGCCGCGCCTGCGCCTGTCGCGGGCCGATATCCTTGCATTTCTGAAATCCTTCTGGGTGCTGGGCGTGTGGCAACGGGGGCGCGTGAGTTATTGGCGATTGTTCTGGGGCACGCTCATCCGGCATCCGCGCCAGTTCCCGCACGCCATCGAACTCGCCATCCTCGGCTACCACTTCCGCCGCGTCGCCAACTCACTGCAGGTGTCTCCCTCCCGCAGACGGTGAAGGGCAGTCATTGGTTTTTGGGCAGGAATCCAAATTACTTCACGTTCAACTCGCGTTGGATGCCGAACTTCTCAATGCGCTTGCGCAGCGTCGCGCGGGTAATGCCAAGCAATTTCGCGGCATGAACCTGATTGTTATTGGTCTCCTTGAGCGCCTGGATGACCAGTTCGCGTTCCACCGCGGGAATGACTTTTAATTTCGGATCGCGCTTGGCCCATTGAAACAGTTGCCGCGCCATGGCTGCGGCATCGGTCACGGCTTCGTCGCTGGCGGTTCCCCGCGCCGGCGGTAGCGACACGCCGCCCGGGCTCTGGCCGGAAATCTCCGGCGGCAGGTCGCTCAACAAAATTGCGTCGCTTTTAGCCATGACTTGCGCATGGCGCAACGCGTTTTCCAACTCACGCACATTGCCCGGCCAGTGATACTTCTCCAGTGCTTTAATGACGTTCGTGGCCACGGATTTGGGTTGTTGTTCGTGCTGGTCGCGAGCCAGTTTTTTCAAAAAATAGTTCACGAGCAGCGGAATGTCCTCCCGCCGATCACGCAATGGTGGAATGTGAATGCGGACGACGTTCAGGCGGTAAAATAAATCTTCGCGAAATTGTTTCGCGGCCACGGCCTGTTCCAGCGCCTTGTTGGTGGCGGCAATGATCCGCACGTCCACCTGAATCGGCTGGTTGCCGCCCACGCGCTCAAAGGTGCCGGATTGCAGCACGCGCAGGATTTTCGTCTGCGTGGCCGGTGTCATGTCGCCGATTTCGTCGAGGAAAATCGTGCCTTTGTTGCATTGCTCGAACTTGCCGATGCGCTGCAGGGTCGCACCGGTGAAGGCGCCACGTTCGTGGCCGAAGAGCTCACTTTCGAGCAATTGCTCCGGGATCGCGGCGCAGTTGACCGCGAGGAACGGCTGCTGGTTGCGGTTGCTGTGATGATAAATGGCGCGGGCAACGAGTTCCTTGCCCGTCCCGCTTTCGCCGGTGATGAGTGCGGTGGCGTTACTGACGGCGACCTGGCCGATAAGTTTGAACACCTGCTGCATGGACGCCGCGCCGCCGACAAAGCCGAGTTCGTAGTCCTCAGATTCAAGCAGCGGCTGATAGGATACAACCTGCTTCATGTCGCGCGCCGCTTTGAGTGCGTTGGCGACGATCTCCTTGAGTCTCGGCACGTCGAACGGTTTGAGCAGATAATCGTAGGCACCCAGTTTCATGGCCTCGATGGTTGTTTGGGTCGTGCCGTAACCGGTCATGAGAATCACCAGCTGCTTCGGGTCGTTTTGGCGGATGCGGCGAAGCGTTTCCAATCCGTTCATGCCGCCCATGCGCACGTCCATGAGCACGAGGTCGGGTTTGAATTTGGGAATGACCTTCAACCCCTCCTCGCCGCTGGACGCCGTGGCCAGCTCGACCTCCGGCGGACCAAAAATCCGCTGGAACGAATACCGCACGTCCTCTTCGTCATCAATCAGCAGCAACTTGCTCATTTTTCCTGCGCAACATAGCCGATTTGGGGCCGACGGACAGTGAATTTTACAGACGAAACGTTCCAGAGGCTTCAGAACAGGCCAGTCGTATGTTTTTGATACGCCCTCCTCACCCCGCTGCTCTCCATCACTTCATGGAGGAGAGGGGGTGCGGCGGTGGTGTCAAGCTGCGCTCCACGATTCAGGGGTTGAGCACGGCGCGATAGAACTGCTGGTTGGCCGGCAAACTGTTCGTGTAGGTCCACCGGCTTGAAGCGAGGGTGTTGGTAATGAGGGACTGCCAGTTGAGCAGATCGGATGAGGATTGCAGCACGAAGGTTTGACCGGAAACGCCGTTCACGCCGATGCGAAATTGCGTGGCGCTGAGTGCGGTGATGTCCAAAACCGGCGGTTGCCGGCTGGAAACGATATCAACCACTTGGGGCGCGTAGAGGTAACGGGTGTGTGGGCCGTCGGTGATTTTTCCGTAGATGGCATAGATACCGGGCGGCACGTTGGTCGTGCCCAGGCTGAGACTCTGGCGAATGATATTTCCCGCACCCGTGTTGGTCGCCTGGCCCTGAAGAACGAGCGTGCTGTTGGTGTCGTAAGGATTAAAGTCCTGATCGAAATAGATCGAAAGCGTGGCATTAGAGTTGCCGGCGTATTGGTAGTAAAGTGCCGTGGCGATCAAATTGCCGGCCGTGACAACATTGGTCCCGGTAATGTCGAATTTGATAATGTTCGGCCACGTTCCGCTGTTGGATGGAAGCGCCATGCGGTTCGTGCCGGTGCCTGCCCCTAAATCCCACCATTGATTGTAACCATCACGAATTTCCGGATCGCTGGGAAGACCCAATGGATGGTCCATGCTCGTGCGGCCGCCTCCGCCAATCAGGCTGTAATAAAATCCCGCGATAACACCCTGGGATTCGTAGGGTGCATACCAGCTCGTTCGCTCGGAACTGGTAATAGACGCTTCCGTATCGCTGCATGGGGTGTTGGTATTGATCGTACCGTGATACCAAAGATGCACGTTGGAATGATATCCGTAGGGATCGCCAGAAAGAGGAACAGGAGGGTAACCACCGTTTAATTGCGTCAGTTGCCGGCGATAGGCGCCAGCCACGGGTTCGCCATTGGGATCAAGCTGACCGAAAATGTTGTTGTTCCCCAAATTTTCCCAATAATTATCGGCAAACAAAACATTTGCGTAGGTATTGCTCGCGGACGCATCCACCACACTGCCTGCAAGGCTATCATTAAAACCATCATTATTGAGCGGATGAGGATCCAGCGTGGTGAGTTGATCCACCCAGATACCGTTGGTTCCCAACAGGAGGCTCAATTGGTTCATCAATGAACCACCGCGACTGTGGCCAATCAAATGAAGGGGAAATTCCGCCAGCGCATGGCCGTTCAGGTCTGAAATCGTGTTCGTCTGCGATAGTACGTAGCTTGCGACCCGGGCGACATTGGTAGTGCTGATGTTATAAGGTGCAGTACCCCCTGCCATTTGACTCCAATCGAGTTTGACTACAATCTCACCGGTATCGGTAGTCAAAGGAGGGCTGTTGGTGTCACGTTCCCATTGATAATAATAATTGCTGCCGTCCGTGGTGAGGATGACCGTGTAAATCGTTATATTTGTGCTCAACCCTGGATAGCGATTGTGGAAGTAAGTCGGTATTTCATCGGCCATGGCAGTTATCCAGCCGGTGACGTCGCCATTATATCCATGCGTAATGATCGTCACGCCGGCCGCTTGGGTGGAACCAGGAATAAGTGCACTCAACCAGAACAGCAGCACGGTGAACCAGCAGCTTTCCATTGCGAGACGGATGGACAGCTTCCTCATAAAATCGTTTGAAGCATAACAGCAGTTTGAATTGAACGCGAGGGAATTTCGCCGGATTCCTTGTTTGACTTGTGGTGCCCATGACCTAGACTGGCATTCCTTTTTGAAATGAAAATTGTCGTCTGCGACCCGATCTCATCCAAAGGCATCGCGCTGCTCCAGCAGCGGCCTGAATTTGAAGTGGTGGTTTTACCCAAACGGCTGCCGGAGCCGGAACTGCTGCCAGTCGTGGCGGATGCCGTCGCGCTGCTGGTCCGTTCCGAAACCAAGGTCACCCGCAAGGTGATTGAAGCCGCGCCGAAATTGCGCGTTGTCGGCCGCGCGGGGGTCGGCGTGGATAATGTGGACATCGAAGCCGCCACGCAGCATGGCACGGTGGTGATGAACACTCCCGGTGGCAACACCGTGACCACGGCCGAACTCAGCTTTGCCATGCTGTTGGCGCTCGCGCGCAAGGTGCCGCAGGCACACACTTCCATGGCGGCGGGTAAATGGGACCGCAAACTGTTCCAGGGCACGGAATTGCTGGGCAAGTCGCTCGGCATCCTCGGCATGGGCCGCATTGGTTCGGAAGTGGCCAAACGCGCCAGGGCGTTCGGGATGCGTGTCCTCGCCTACGATCCCTATCTTACCGAGGACCGGGCCAGGGCGGTCGGCGCCGAATTTGCCGCCAGCGTGGACGATGTTTATCTCGCGGCCGATTTCATCACCGTGCACATGCCGGTGACGCCGGAAACCAAACACATGTTGAATGCCGCCGCCTTCGCCAAAATGAAACCCGGCGTGCGAATTGTGAATTGTGCCCGCGGCGAAATTATTGCCGAGAACGACCTGATTGCCGCGCTCGAATCCGGCAAGGTTGGCGGCGCGGCGCTGGATGTTTATGCCGTGGAACCCCTGCCGGCCGAGCATCCCTATCGCAAGCAGCCGAATGTGATTTTGACGCCGCACCTCGGTGCGAGTACCAAGGAGGCGCAGGAAAAATGCGGCATTGAAGTCGCCGAAGTGGTCATCGCATATCTGCTGACCGGGGAGGTTCGTAACGCGGTGAACCTGCCATATCTCGACGCCAAAACCTACGAGCAGGTGAAGCCTTATCTGCCGCTCGGCGCGGCCCTTGGCAAATTGTTGGCGCAACTTTCGCCCGGCAGTGCGGATCGCATCTACGTTACCTACGGTGGTCACGCACGGGAATTGCCGAACACGGACCCGGTCACCCGCGCCGTGTTGCAGGGATTCCTGGCCAGCAGCGCGATCAAGGACGTGAACAACGTCAATGTCCGCGCCGCCGCCGCCAGCATCGGTATTACCGTCGAGGAAAAGAAGTCCGACGAACCCGTCACGTTCAATGAATGGTTGCACGTGCAGGTTTTCAACAACGGGCAGAAGCTGATTTCGGCGGGCGGCACGTTTTTCGGTTCCCCGAACAATCCACGGATCGTGCGATTGTACAGCACGCCCGTCGAGATTCCGATCAGCGGCACCTTGTTGTTGCTCAATAACAAAGACCGGCCGGGCATCGTCGGTTATCTCGGCACGTTGTTGGGAAAACATAAGGTGAACATTGCCAACATGAGCCTGACCCGCGACACTGCGGGCGGGCTGGCGCTGACGGTGTTGAATCTCGACAGCGCCCCGCCACCGGCGGTGCTGGAAGAGCTTCAGAAAGACGCTGACATCAGCAACGTGAAGGTGCTAAAATTGTAACCGTTGACAAGACTGACAAACAAAATATGAAAATAAGAGCCAAAGTGATTTTCCCTGTTGCGCTGGGCGCGTTGTTGCTGGCGTTCCCGGCTGCGCGCGCCGCCACGGCCAACGCCGCAACCAACGCCGCGTCAGCCGGTCCGGGCACCAATGTCAACCTGAACGCCACGATGACGGCGCTGTTTGGCAATCCGGTGATTGCCAGGGGCAAAGGTTTTGAAATCAAGCAGGGCGATCTGGATGAAGTGATGACCGGCATCAAGTCCGCTGCGGCCATGCGCAACCAGGCCATTCCTCCGGCGCAATTGAAACTGGTTGAGGGTCAAATGCTGGACCGGCTCATCCAGGTTCAGTTGTTGCTGCAAAAAGCCACGGATGCCGACCGGACCGCCGGGAAAAAGATGGCGGAACTGCAAATGAAGACACTTCTGGAGCGGGCCGGTTCCCAGGAGGCGCTGAATCGTCAGTTCACCGCCTTGGGCCTGTCCATGGGCCAGTTAAACGCGCGCCTGGTGCAGGAGGGCACCGCGCAATCGACGCTGGAGCGCGAGCTGAAAGTCGCCGTGACGGATGCCGAGGCCAGGAAGTTTTACGACGATCATCCGGCGGAATTTGAACAGCCGGAGATGGTCCGTATCGCACAGATTTTCTTGAGCACGCATGATCCACTCACGGGTGCGGAATTATCGGACACGGACAAGGCGACCAAGAAGAAAGAAATCGAAGACATTTTGAAGCGCGCCCGCGCCGGCGGGAATTTCAGCAACCTGGTGGTGCAATATTCCGAAGATTCCAGTTCCAAAGACAAAGGCGGTGTGTACACCATGGCCCGCGGCCAGACATTGCCCGAATTCGAAGCGGCCGCGTTTTCGTTGAACACCAATCAAATCAGCGACGTGGTGGTCACTACCAGTGGTTATCACCTCATCAAATTGCTGGAGAAAATACCGGCCAAAAAGCTGGATTACGCCACAGTGGCCGATGACCTGAAACGGGTGCTCATTCAGCAAAAGGCCGCCAAGCTTGCGCCACCCTATATGGCTGCCCTGAAAAAAGCGGCCGGTGTGGAAATTCTCGACCCGGATTTGAACGCATTGGAGCAGGAAAACCAGTCCGAGGCCGCCACCAACGCGGCGGTGGCACCAGATGGGAAATAGCGGAATGTTGAAGTGTGCTTGCCAAACGGGTCGAGTCGCCGCATTTTGGGGAGCATTATGAAAACACAGTTAGGCATCGTCATTCTCGTTGTCGTTTGTGTGGGGATGGTTGTGGCTTTGGTGGCGGAAAGGAAACGCGCGGATACCCTGCAGAAAAAGGATTCTGATACGATCCTCGATTTTTCCAACCAGTTAGCCACCGCCAACATCAATCTCGACGGATTGCGCCAGGTTAATCTGATACTGACCAACGATCTCGAGGCCGCCCAGCAAACGCTGACCGTGCTCAGCAACCAGTACGTCGCGACTTCGGCTTCGCTCTCGAACACCACCGCCGCGCTCAAAACCGCCCAGGACCAGATTACCGATTTGGAGGCGCAAAATCAGGCGCTGGATCAGCAAGTGGCGAACATGACCAATACCATCGCCAATTTGTCCACGCAGATCTCCGAAACCCAGATGCAACTGGTAGAATCCGAAACGAACAATGCGTTTCTCGAAAGCGAATTAAAACGTCAGGTGACCGAAAAGGCCGAATTGGAACGCAAGTTTAATAATCTCTCCCAGGTCCGGGCCCAGGTGAGGAAGTTGCGGGATGATTTGCTGATTGCGCGCCGGTTGCAATGGATGCGCGAGGGAACCGATCCCAACCAGCAGCGCAAGGGGGGCCAGGTGCTCATGGCGCGCGGGCCTGTGACCAACCGGATGGTCGGGCCGGCGCACTACGACTTGAACGTCGAAGTCAGCTCGGATGGCTCGGTGCAGGTGGTTCCGACGACGACCAACGCGCCGGCAACGACCAATGTGTCGTCCCCGTGATGCCCTCCGAAACGGGTCGCTTGTTGATTGCTCATGCCGACGTACGAATACCTCTGCCAGAAATGCGGATGCGAGTTTGAGACGTTTCAACCTATTTCCGCCCGGCCGTTGAAGGTTTGTCCGGAGAGTCTCTGTCCGCACAAAAAATGGGGCCGTGGCCGGATAAAACGTAAAATCAGCGCCGGCGGAGGGCTCTTGTTTAAGGGCAGTGGTTTTTATACCACCGATTACCGCAGCGAGGGCTATAAACAGGCGGCGAAAAAAGATTCCACGCCGGCCAAACCGGCGGGCGGCGATGCCAAACCTGCTGCCAAACCGGAAAGCAAACCCGCAAAGCCGACATCGGCCAAAGCTTGATCATGTTCCGTAAGCGTTGCCTGGGGGGCCTTGGTTGCGCCGTTGCTTTGTTCGGCGCTTTCTGTGGGAACGCGCCCGCCCAACTTTCGTTGCCGGATGTGAATTTAACCCGCAGTGTTTCCGGCCAGTTTGTGGTCACCTATCCCGGTCCGGGCCCGGTGGTATCGCCACTGGCCGCGGCGGCCAGCGCCGATCTTGTCCGGCTTGCGCCAGCGCTGTTGGCCGTGTCCGCCGAACGAATCAAACAGACCCTGTGGCGCGATCTCGGCATCGATTCGGCAACGCCATGGCGCGGGAAAATTTTCCTTGCGTTGCACCCGGCCAGGTCGCTTGACGAAAATGTCACCGTCCTTTCAGAGCATTTCGTCAATGGCTGGGACTATCGTGTTGCCCTGCCGGATGTCCTGCCCCGCACCCGTTTTGTGCGCGCCATGACCAGCGTGGTCTTGCTCGAATTCGCCAACCGCAATGCCGGTGGCCAATCGGCGGAAATTCCGGCGTGGCTGACCGATGGCCTGTCGCAGCAGCTGCTCGCAACGGGCGCGGTCGAAATTGTTCTGTCCTCGCCCGCCCGAGCCAGGGATGGCCTGATGGAGAGCCGGTTGATCGCGATTGAACACGGCCTGGATCCCCTGGCCAGGGCGCGCGAGGTTTTGCTTGATCATCCTGCGCTGACGTTTGAGCAGTTGAGCTGGCCGACGGATGCGCAGGTTGCCGGTGCGGATGGCGGTGTGTATCGCGCCAGCGCACAATTATTCGTTAACGAACTGTTGAAATTGAAAAACGGCCCGGCCCATTTGCGCACGATGTTGCAGGCATCGCCTGGTTATTTTAACTGGCAGACCGCTTTTCAAAATGCCTTTCGCGCCGATTTTGCACAGCCGCTGGACGTGGAAAAATGGTGGGCGCTGCAGGTCATAGACTTTGCGGCGCACAGTCCCGGTCCGACCTGGACACCCGCGGCCAGCCGCGAAAAGCTCGACCAGATTCTCAGTGTGGCGGTGGACTTTCGCACGACGTCGAACGCTCTGCCGGTGCATGCGGAAGTTTCACTGCAGGCTGTCATTCGCAACTTCGATTCCGCGCGGCAGATGGCGATTCTCCAGACCAAATTGCGCGACCTTGAACTGGCGCAATTCCGCATGGCCCGCCCCCTGGCTGCGTTGACCGCCGGTTATCGTGCTGCCCTGGTTGATTACCTGGGCCAAAGCCAGGAAATCGCCCCCGCGTCCC
>DATEGR010000549.1:0-4310 GCA_035279985.1 Verrucomicrobiia bacterium | reverse complement strand
CCGGCAAACAGTTGCGCGATTCCGGGGTAAAAGGTTTGATTGATCGGTCGCGAGTAAAGGCCGGTCAAGGTGTCAATCACCGCCCAGAGACCCAGCAAGACCAGGGCCCATGCACCGACTGTCCACCAGAACGGCCGTTTGAGTTTTCTAGCGGCAGATTCGCCGGAATGCGGCAGGTCTCCGCCGTTGTTCTCGCCGGCATCACCGGGCGGTTCATCACAGGTCACTTCATCCAGGTTGCCGGACTTTAACGCCCGGTTCGCTTTCGCGAGTCCGTAGAAAAACCGGAATAATTTCAGGCAAAGCAGCAACAGCAAAACGCAAGCCCCCAGCCAGGGCGCGAGCGGCGCCGGGCCGAACGGCGACCTGATATTCATAACCCCAATCAGCCATGCCGTCACGGGCGCGAACAACATCAGCGGACCGGCTCTCCGAACCCACGACCGCTGCGCGCGGACAGCCACGGCCACCGGCTCCGAAACGTGAGGGACGACGCCCGTGATGACAACGGCCGCTTGGCGGATCGCCTCAAACCATTCGGCGACGTGCGCGTTGATCGCGGCCGACGAAGATGCGCCGGCCGGAACCGGCGTCAGATGAATCGTCCGTTCCTGACCGCTCGCGCCGAAGGCAAGGGACAGGAAGAAAATCCGTTCGTGGTTGGTTCTCCACGGCGTGGTCCACATCTGGAAATGACCGATGCTCAAGTCGCGGATTTCGTTCAAGGGAATCACGGTGCGCGTCTGCCAGGGGCTGATGAAGGTGAGGTGATCCGGTTCCAGTCGCAACCCGCCTTTGCATTGAAAAACATGCGCCTGTGCGTTGGGGAAACAATTTTGCATCCGCTTCGGAGTCGAGAAATAGCAAAGCGCAGTACGTCCCGCGGCCACCGCCGCGGCTCCCTGCCCCGGTGCCGCCGGATGGCTGGTGATGGCCTCGACACTGGTCTTGACTTCGCCGGCGTTGTGGTACCGCTTCTCCCGTTCCTTCTCCAGTGCGTGGAAGACGACCTCATCCACGCGCGAATCCACCGCGGACTTCTCGGATGGCGCTGCAAAGCGACCGATGGGCAATTCGCCCGTCAGCATTTCGTAGAACACCACGCCCAGTGAGTAAATGTCGGCCCGCTGATCCACGTCCTGGGGATGTTCAATCTGTTCGGGCGCCATGTAATTCGGTGTGCCCACCACCATGCCGCTCGCGGTGAGGGTGATGTTCTTTTTGGGTTCACCCACCAGCTTGGCGATGCCGAAATCCGCAATCTTCACCCGCCCGCGGGTGTCGAGCAGGATGTTCTCCGGTTTGATGTCCCGGTGGAGAATGCCCTCGTTGTGCGCAAACTGGAGCGCGTCGCAAATCTTCGGCACCAGATACAGGGCCTGTTGCGGACTGAAGTGGCCGGTCTGCATCGCCTGACGCAGGTTCACGCCATCCACAAATTCCATCAACAGATAAAAAAATCCGCCGGCCTGCCCGAAATCGAACACTGTCACGATGCCCGGGTGATTGAGCCGCGCCAACACCCGCGCCTCGCGATTGAACCGCTCGGTGAAGGCGGCATCGGCCGCGAGTGATTGCGGCAGGATTTTGAGCGCAACGAAACGGTCAAGTTTCGGTTGGCGCGCCTGATAGACCACCCCCATGCCGCCCTGACCGATGAATCCGACAATTTCGAGTTGTGGGAAAGCGGCCTTGATTGCATCCAATGGCGGCGGGGCGGATTGACCGCCCGGCGGCTGGCCGGCTTCCGTTTGGGTGGCCGCCGCGGCCAGGAGACATTTGGCGCACAATCCTCGCGGCGCATCCGCCGGCAGAGGAGCCTGACAATTTGGACAGCGGTTAGTGATCTTTTCAGTTTGCATACTGCCCGCTTCCTGAGGGAATTGTTAAACAAGGTTACATGAATTAGGCCTTCTTGGCTATGGCAGTTTAAATGTCAACATGTTGAATACATGCCAGAACGCAACAGTCACCGCCGCAACGGCTTAAACGCTAATCGGAAGCCTCTGTAAAACTGCAGTGCCGGCCACCGACCCGGCGGGAAGATGAGGGTTTCCAGAATATGCCGGGCCGGAGACCGGCGCTCCGTTCCTCAACGGAATGGGTTTGCCGAGGTCTCAGCCGGAACCATGCAGTTGCGAATGGATGCCAGGCGACGACCAACACGCGTAGGACCGGCGTCGCGCCTGTCTCCATCTAAAAATTTCTCCTCATCAGTCGGTGGCTGCCGACAAGCCGAGGAAACAACGCCTCAAGGCGGAAATTCAAAAGTCAGAGACCGGCGCGACGCCTGTCCTACTGCATCGTTACGGGTCAGTCTGCAACTGATTTGTTGCCACGCTATTCCAGATTGAAAAGGTGCCTTGATTGGAGCGCGAGCATCGCAGGTGCGAGACCGGCAATGATACCGGTTCATTCAGACCTGGTTCCGACGGTTTCCAATTCAAGTTTGAGCGCGTGCAGGGAGAGGTTGATGTCCCAGATGAACGCAATCATCGAACCGAACAATGACACCATGGACCCGACGAAAATGAGGCTGGCAAGCGTGCTTTGCTGCCATTGCAGCAACGCGGTCACAAACAGCGTGATGATGAGCGCCGATGCCAGGAGCACGCTGATGGCCGCCAGCAGGATGCTCAACCGAATCATCCGCGCCCGGCGGTAAATGATGTCCACCTGCGCCAGAGTTTGCTCGCGTTCGCGACCGGTACGCTCGGACAATTCGCGCTTGAGCTGCCGGGCGCGGTCAATCGCACGGCCCAGCCGGTTGGTCATGGTAAGCAGCAGCAGACCCACACCCGAAATGAGAATCACCGGGCCGATGGCGTCCCGGAGTTCGGGAATCAGTTGTTCAAACGAAGTCAGCGGCATTTTGATTTTGCAATAACGTGGGGAATGTAACTGCGATTCGAACGGCGAGGCAAGCCTGGTCGGATTCAGATTGCAGTACGGTTTGAGACCAGCCACGTTTGAACCGCGACAGCCAAAACTGCGAACAGGTCGCCAATATACGTTTAGACTGGTGAGAGGTTGACAGGCAGGGTCGGTGACATGAAAGCAACCCAAACCATTTTAGCATCGGAGAAAGATCCGGCAAACGCGGACAAATTAGCTGCCAGTGCCTGTCCGGTGGTGGTTCGGACCGATCACTTCCGGTGTCTGGCCTATCAAGATCGACGGGGAAAATGGATAGACTACTACCATCGGGTCGAATTGCAGGGAAAGATAGAACCGATCGATTTGCCGGAATCCTGACCAGCCATTTCGCCAGGCCGCCGGTCCCGATCGGGAGGAACGGCCGATTTACCCTATTATCTGCACTACGTTCGGCAATTCCCGGCCATCAAAGGCATCCCGCCATTTTCCGTCACTGTCCCGGTAAGCCACACACTTGAAACTGCTGCACTGGACCAACACTTCCTCGCCAACCGGTGGCAGGTCCTTTTCCTTACGTTCTGTTGAGTCGTTGTTCAATACTCGGAAATATCCCGCAGCCCGTCTCAGCGCGATTTGCCAATTTTGGGAAACATTTGAAATATTTTGTCGGAACCAGTGGCCCGATTTAGAGCAGTTCCATCTTTCATGCAGCGCCGACATGCTTGTTGCTTTGTAGAAATGATTGTCCGGCGTCAAAAGTTCATTTCCCTCGCCCCGCAGCGAAGCGCGGGAAGAGGGACAGGGAGCGGGGCCGTTCAACAAAAAACCACCTCTCCCCAACCGCAGCATTTGTTCTCACCCCGACTGCCCTCATCCGCCCTCCGGGCACCTTCTCCCGTTCTCACGGACGAAGGGAGTCCCCCAACTTCGTTGGCGGAGGGAGATCAAATGGACGTGTCGTCTCCGGGATCGATCTTTTCCACAAACCAACATTCTTGTCTGCGAGTTTGCGGGACATTCTTGTCCTGTGCTTCCGGCGAATGGAAAGTCGCCAGACCCGCAGGCTGGAACGCCTGCGCTACATCATAACTGTAAACGATTTAATCGGCAGGGGCGAACGGCCGGTCGCCCGGCCGCGCAACAGCATGGCCCTGCCTTCGCGTTTCTCGGCGGTGCCCTGATTTGGCACCGAGCGCGGATTGTCCCCAATCCGCAGCGAACTGGACAAATCAAACGCGCTGCGAGTTGGGACAAGTCGCGCTCCGGTTGGCAACTCGGGTTCTATATCAGGACACCACCGCGCCTTTTGGTAGTGTCCTAATTTGGCAGTAGGGCACGACGTAAGGAGTGCTTGCCCAACGACTCGTTACCTCGTCGCCTACAAATTCAGGACAGTACCCGCCTTTTGCCAGGCTCGACATGGGCCAATCGCG
>DATEGR010000548.1:0-5048 GCA_035279985.1 Verrucomicrobiia bacterium | reverse complement strand
CCTACGATGCAACCGCACTGATTCACCGCCGTCTTGAGTGCATGCTCCGGTTTAGATTTTTCTGGGCTGAATCAATTTGGCCACCAGACCGGTCCAGCCGGTTTGATGGGAGGCGCCCACGCCGCGGCCGGTGTCGCCGTGGAAATATTCATGGAAGAGGACGTAATCCCGAAAGTTTGGATCGCTCGCCAGTTTGGGATGATATTTCAACACCGGCCGCTGGCCGTCCGCCCCTTTGAGAAACAGCCGGGTGAGCCGCTGCGCCAGTTCTTGGGCCACTCCGTCAAGGGTGAGGAATTGGCCGGAACCGGTGGGGCATTCGATTTTAAAATCGTCGCCGTAGTAATGATGGAATTTTTGCAGTGATTCGATGAGCAGATAATTCGGCGGCATCCAGACCGGCCCGCGCCAGTTGGAGTTGCCGCCGAAAAGGCCGTTTTGCGATTCGGCGGGCCAGTAATGGACTTCGTGCGCTTGCCCGCCGCAATTCAGGCGATACGGTTCGCGTTCGTAAACCCTGGACATGGCGCGCAGACCGTGGTCGCTCAAAAATTCCGTTTCGTCCAGTGCCCGCCGGAGCAGGCATTTCATGCGGTGTCCGCGCAACAACGACAAGAGGCGGCGTTCGCCGGCGCCGCACACATGCCAGTGTGAGACCAGCCCGGCGAGTTTGGGACGGTGATTCAAAAACCATTCCATCCGGGCGGCAAATTCCGGCAATTCCTTGAACAGCGTTGGTTCCAACACTTCCACGGCAAACAACGGGATCAACCCCACCATGGACCGCACCTTGAGCGGCATATTTGTGCCGTCCGGCAGACAGAGGCGGTCGTAGTAAAATTCATCCGCTTCGTCCCATAAACCCAGACAGTCGTCCTCGACGCCGTTGATGGCGGCGGCGATGGCCAGGAAATGCTCGAAAAATTTGGTGGCGATGTCCTCGTAAACCTTGTTGTGGCGGGCCAGTTCAAGCGCGATGCGCAACAGGTTCAGGCAATACGTCGCCATCCAGCTCGTGCCGTCGGCCTGGTTGATGAATCCGCCGGTCGGCAGCGGCTTGCTGCGATCGAACACGCCGATGTTGTCGAGGCCGAGGAACCCGCCCTGGAAGATGTTCCGGCCCTGGGCGTCCTTGCGGTTGACCCACCACGTGAAGTTCAGCAGCAGCTTGTGATAAACGCGTTCGAGAAAGGCGAGATCGCCGGGATCGCCCGGATTTTTCTCGCGCCGTTGCTTGCGGTCGATCTGGAACACGCGCCACGCCGCCCAGCCGTGCACCGGCGGATTGACGTCGCCAAACGCCCATTCGTAGGCCGGCAACTGGCCGTTCGGATGCATGTACCACTCGCGGGTAAACAGCACGAGCTGATGCTTGGCGAAGGCGGCATCCACCATCGCCAGCGCGACCGTGTGAAACGCCAGGTCCCAGGCGGCGTACCACGGGTATTCCCACTTGTCGGGCATGGAAATGACGTCCGCGTTATTGAGATGTTTCCAATCCGAGTTGCGGCCGTGCTTGCGCGCCGGCGGCGGCGGCGGTTGGGCGGGATCACCCTGCAACCATTCCGGCACATCATAGTAATAAAATTGCTTGTTCCAAATCATGCCGGCCAGGGCCTGGCGTTGGACGAGGCGCGCGTCGGGGTCGGAAATGTTCTTCTGCAAATCGGCGTAAAATTCATCCGCTTCCTGGATGCGTTGGGCGAAAATGGCGTCGAAATCGGCAAATGAATCCGCAGCCGCCGACGTGAGTCGGCTCTGACTGGATGGAGCGGACTCATGTCCGCTGCTACGAATCAAACGAAGTCGAATCTGCGCCGAATCACCTGGAGGAATTGTGAGCTGGTAAAGCACACCGGCCCTGGTCCCTTCCAGTCCCGGATTAACGGCCGAACGGTTGCCGTGGACGAGGTATTCGTGAAACGCGTCCTTGAAATGACAACCGGCAGATATCGCGAAGCCAAAAAGTCTATGGAAATTGGTTTCGTTTTCGCAGAACAAAATTTCCGGCTGGCCGTCACAATGCAGGGTGTAATCGCCGAGCACGCCATGCCTGGCCAGAACCACAGCGCGCTCCGTGCGGGTCAGGCTCGGTTTGGCGGAATTATTCCAGGACCACGTGTTCCGAAACCATAACTGCGGCAGCAAATGAATGGCCGCAGCCTCCGGTCCGCGATTGTGGACGGTGACCCGCATGAGCATGTCTTCCGGCCCGGCTTTGGCGTATTCGACCAAGACGTCGAAATAGCGGTCATCGTCGAAGACACCCGTGTCGAGTAATTCAAATTCCGGCTGGTCCTTGCCCCGCCTCCGGTTTTCCGCCACCAGTTGCGCATAGGGAAATTCCCGTTGCGGATATTTGTAGAGCATTTTCTGGTACGAATGCGTTGGCGTGGCGTCGAGGTAATAATAAAGCTCCTTTACGTCCTCGCCATGATTGCCCTCGTCATTCGTGAGACCGAACAGCCGCTCCTTCAAAATCGGGTCCTGCCCGTTCCACAACGCCAGCGCCAGGCACAGGCGGCATTCGTGGTCGGTGATGCCGGCGAGGCCGTCCTCGCCCCAGCGATAGGCGCGGCTGCGGGCGTGGTCGTGTGGAAAGTAATCCCACGCCGTGCCGCCGGGGCTGTAGTCCTCGCGCACCGTGCCCCACTGGCGTTCGGAAAGATACGGTCCCCAAAAATGCCAGTGGTCGGTGCCGGCGTAATTTGCAGCCAGTCGCTCTTTCTCTGAGTTCATGCGCTTCGCCGAAATGCTGTCGTAAAACCTTCTTCTTGTAGCAGCCGGCGTCAGCCGGCTCAAATTTCTTTAATGACTGTTCCAGAGCCGACTCACGTCGGCTGCTACTTGCAATCAGGTGGCTACCCGCCGGTCTCGAATCCGGGGTAGAGCGTCATACCGCCGTCCACAAAAATGCTCGCGCCGTGGATGTAATCCGAATAATCCGACGCCAGCCAGATGGCCGCGTGGCCGATGTCATCCGGCTCGCCGATGCGTTTGTAAGGAACCAGTTTCATTAATTTACGGTAAGCCTCGGGCGTGCTCCAGGCCTGCGTGTTGATGGGCGTGCGGATGGCGCCGGGACAGATGGAATTCACGCGAATGCGCCAGGGCGCGACCTCCTGGGCGATGCTTTTCATCATCATCATGACGCCGCCCTTGCTGGTGGCGTAATTGACATGGCCCGCCCAGGGAATCACCTCGTGCACCGAACTCATGCAGATGATTTTGCCGGCCGCGCAGGAAATTTCCGGGCGGATGCCGCGGCGTTTGAATTCCCGGATGGCCTCGCGCGCGCAGAGAAACTGGCCGGTGAGATTCACATTGATGACCAGTTGCCAGTCGGCCAGCGTCATGTCTTCAATGGGCGAATCCTTTTGCAGGCCGGCGTTGCTGACCAGAATGTCAATGGTGCCGAATTCCTGAATCATCTTTCGGAACATCGCCTGCACCTGGTCTTCGCGGCTGACATCGGCCTGGTGCGCGTAAGCGTTCACACCCTGTCCCTGGATTTCCTTCACCGTCACCTCCGCGGCCTCGGGATGGGTGACGTAATTGACCACGACGTCCGCGCCGGCCTGGGCCAGTGCCACGGCGACGGCCTGGCCGATGCCGGAATTGGCGCCGGTTACCAGCGCCTTCTGGCCTTTCAGGATCCGGTTGACGGGGCAGGAAGGGATGACCGCCTGCGGCAGGTTTTCCTCCTGCAAATGCTGGCGCATCAATTGTTCGTGCAACGGCAACACGGCGGGTGAACGGCCGGCGGTTTTGATTTCGGAGGTCTGGTCCATAATTTCAGTTCACTGCCGGCGGGAAATCCATTGCGAAAAAAATCAGGTTCTCATCCTCGTTCGCATTCCTGCGGCAGGAATGAAAATGAGACAGGAAATAATCCGGCGGCGTTCAATTGTGAATCGTTGAGGGATGGAGGGAAGAAACTTCTAAATCGTGCATCTTGATTCTTCAACCCACGCATGGCAAACAACGTGCCGTCCCGGAGGGACTTCCTGAAAATAGCCCGGTGTTTTAACACCGGGAATGCATTGAGTATCGGATAAGTCCCGCAGGGACGGCTGAATTGACGCGGTGTGTTTTCGGCCGTCCCTGCGGGACTTGACGCGATGTCATCGTAAAGATACACGTGCTCCAAACCGGGCGTTTCGGTTGTACCGTCACCGTCAACCCGCCCGCTATCAGGACGACATTTTTTTCGCGGCCTCGTCCGGAATGGCGATCTTGGTCGAGCCGACGTCCTTGATTTCAACGGTGGTATCGCGGTCAACATCTATGGGGTTGTCGTTGAAGGTCATGGTGCCCTTCACCTTGAATTCGTATTTGGTCAGGACGCCGTCTTTGATCCAGAACTTCGCGGAACCGGAAGGATTGGTGATCGTGGGGCCGCCGCCGCGACGCCCGCCGAATGACATCATCGCCTTGGCGCCATCTTCAGTGAGGTCACTGGAATAAACGTCGCCGTCTTTTTTGAGTTCCTTGGCGGCTGCGGCCAGCTGGACGGCCTGTGCGTCTGGCGCCTTGAAGTTCCTGACCATGCGGACGATGAACCGCCCGGGACCTTCGCTGTTATTTTCCAGGTTGGTGAGGGACTGCCATTTGTCGTCGGGATCGGTAATCGCTGCGCTTTCACCCTTCTTCACAAATTCGGTGGTGTTGTCACCAAACGAAAGTTTGACGTAGGTGAAGCCGCCCTTTTCGGTCTTGCCGTCTGTCGGGCCCGGCTTGAATTGGGCGTCTTCCGGAACCACTACGGTGGTGTGCCAGGTGTAATTGGCGCTGTCACCGAGTTTCTTGGCTGCGTTGGTGACGTCATCCTTGGCGCTGGAGTCCGCTGCGAACGACGGTCCCGCCAGCAAGGCCAGTACGCCGAACAATAGGTATTTTTTCATGGGTGTTGTGGTTGAGATTTCCGCCTATCTTCGACAGCGGGACCCGCTTGTCAAGCAGAAGAAAACCTGTTGGTTTCCAGAAGGAATGTTTCAAACGGGGAGCGCCGGCATCTTGCCGGCAAGTTTATAAACACAAACTCAACA
>DATEGR010000547.1:0-8637 GCA_035279985.1 Verrucomicrobiia bacterium | reverse complement strand
TGCGCCGAGGCACCGATTCGTATCAGCGCGGCCGAGCTTCTGGCTCGTGATCAAATCAATCGCAATGTGATTCTCAAAAATCTGGATGTTCGGTTGCCGGGCCACCGCGTTCAACAGCGCCCGCTCGATTTCACGGCCGGTCACGTCCTTGGCGTGCAGGATGCGCCGCTTCGAGTGGCCGCCTTCCTTGCCCAAATCCAGTTCCTTGCCGCCATCTTCCGCCGGCGCGTCGCGCTCGGAAAATTTCATGCCGAGTTCGATCAACTCCTGAATCCGCGCCGGTCCTTCCTCGACGATGGTGCGGACGACGCTTTCCTTGCACAGGCCCGCGCCCGCCGTGAGCGTGTCGCGCACGTGCAACTCAAACGAGTCCTCCTTGCTCGTCACCGCCGCGATGCCGCCCTGCGCGTAGTTCGTGTTCGACTCCGCGCGGTCTTTTTTGGTGACGATGGCCACGCGTCCGCGCGGCGCGACTTTCAGTGCGAAGGACAGGCCTGCAATGCCGCTGCCAAGGACGATGAAATCAAATTGCTTCACGGAACCGGAAAATTAACGCAAGGACGCGGAGGAGCAAAGGCGCAAAACAACGGTAGGAATTTAAATCCTGTCCTTTGCACTTTTGCGATATGAAAGGATTGACCCCGCGATAAGGAAATGGTAAGAAGAGGCAGCGCTGACGCGAGTTCTGGCACGATGATGAAAGTGCGCATTAAAAATCTGCTCCTCCTCCCCGTCCTGACGACAAGTTTGATGCTGGCGAACCAAGCAAAGGCGCAAAGCTTGACGACTCTGTATAGTTTTTCAAATCTCAGTTCCAACACGAACAGCGACGGAGCTTATCCGTCTGCCACTCTGATTATGATAGGCAATACCCTGTTCGGGACAACACAATCTGGCGGCACTTCGGGTAAGGGCACGGTGTTCTCCGTAAACACTGATGGCACAAGTTTTACAAACTTACATAATTTCGCCGGTTCCCCATACGATGGAGCCAATCCGCTTGCTGGTTTGACCATGTCAGGTAACACAATTTATGGGGCGACGTGCTCTGGTGGTGGAGAGAACTGGGGCATGATTTTTTCCATCAATACCGATGGCACTGGTCTTACCAACCTATATTCCTTCTCGTTTCCGATTTACAATGGATACACTGACACCAACAGGGATGGATATTTTCCCAATGGCTTGCTTCTTTTATCGAGCAATATGTTGTATGGAGCTGCTCGTTTTGGCGGCATTTTCGGCAATGGCACGTTGTTCAAAGTGAGCACCAACGGGACCGATTTTACACTTCTGCATACCTTCACGGCCAATCCCAGTCCTTCTTATACCAACAGCGATGGTTCTCACCCATATGGCAGCTTGATTTTATCTGGCAACACTCTTTATGGGACGACGATTCAGGGTGGCAACTGGGGTGGTGGCGCGGTGTTCGCGATCAACATAGATGGCACGGGTTTTACGAATTTACACAGTTTCACGGCATTGTCTGGTTCTTGGCCCAACCAATACAATAGCGATGGGTCTGGTTCGGCTGCCGGGTTGATCTTATCGGGCAACACCCTGTATGGAACCGCGAGCTATGGTGGCAGTTCGAACAGTGGCGCGATATTCGCCATCAATACAGACGGCACAGGCTTCACCAACCTATATTCTTTCACCGCAAATCCCGATCCTTACTATACCAATAGCGACGGCGCTCATCCGGAAGCCGAATTAATTTTATCCGGGAATACACTCTTGGGGACCACCCAATCTGGCGGGAGTTCAGGAGATGGGACGGTGTTTGCCATCAACATCGACGGCACAGATTTTATCAACTTGCATAGCTTCACTGGCCTTGAAGGTAGTTCTCCGCAGGGTGGTTTGAGGTTATCGGGAAACACTGTCTATGGAACAACGTTTGGAGGTGGCGCTTCGGATTATGGCGTTGTGTTCAGCATTTCATTTGCGCCGCAACTAGCAATCACTCCTTCTGGTACGAACATGATTTTATCGTGGCCGACCAATGTGGCCGGGTTTGATTATTCCGGCTTCGCGTTGCAGTCCACCGCCGACCTGACTTCGCCAGCAGCTTGGTCATCCGTTACCAATGTGCAGGTCGTCGCGGCCGGTCAGAACACCGTCACCAATCCCCTCACCGGCACGCAGCAGTTCTACCGCCTAGCCCAGTAAAAACCTCGCCTACGAAGCGAACTTAAGGCGAAGGGAAGTCTGCAACACCGCTGCGGAGAACAAGAAAATCAAAGGATTTCATTTCAAAGCTGCGCGTTATCAATCAGCCGGGTCTTGCCGACGAACACCGCCAGGGCCATTTGGGTCCCGTGGGTGACTATCGCCACCGGTGCGAGCGTGGCCGGTTCGAAAAATTCCACATAATCCAGTTTCGCGTCCGGCTCGCATTCGACCAGTTTTTGTACCGCTGCCATAAGCTTTGCGGCGGGAAATGTTTTCGCTTTCCTGACAGTGACACGGGCAATTTGAATCGCGCACCAGAGCACCGTCGCCTGCCGGCGCAAATCGCCGACCAGATATTTATTCCGCGAACTCATCGCCAGACCATCCGCTTCACGTACCGTCGGCGCCACAATGATTCTCACCGGGAAATTCATATCCGCCACCATGCGCTTGATGATTGTAGCTTGCTGCCAATCCTTGGCACCAAACACCGCCACCTCCGGTTGTACCAGGTTGAACAATTTGGCCACCACGGTCGTTACGCCACGAAAATGCGCCGGCCGCGAGGCGCCTTCCATGCACTGCGATAAATTTTTCTCGACGACGTAAGTGCTGAAGCCACCGGTGGGGCGAGCGTCCTCGCGAGCCGGCTCGTCAGGAGCCTCGCCCCACCGCGGATACATCTCCGCATCACCCGGCGTGAAGACGACATCCACACCGGCGGTACGGCACAGTTTCAGGTCGCCTTTCAAATCGCGCGGATATCTGGAAAAATCCTCCTGCGGCCCGAATTGCGTCGGATTCACATAGATGCTCACCACCACGATGCCGCGTTTGCCGACGGCCTGCCGCGCGCGTTGGACGAGGCTCAAATGTCCCGCATGCAAACAGCCCATCGTCGGCACCAGACCGATGCGCGTGCCCTGGCGCTGCCATTTTTTGGCGAGCCGCTGCATCGCAGTGATGGAAGAAATGATTCTCACACCAGAAAGTTAGCGGCGAAACACGGCCAATCAACGTAATTGTCGTTCCGTGGCCCTGTTGCAGATTGCGGCAGCACCCGCCTCCGGCGGGTCCAACGCAGCGTCTCGCCGCGTTGTGCCGGGAGCGCGGGGCTCGGGGAAATCAGAGAACTCTTCGCAATCAAACTCTGTGAAACGTTTCGGGCGAGACGCCCGAAACCACCCGCGGGACGCAGGTGCTACATAAAGAAAAAACCGCGTCGGGAAATTCCAACGCGGTTTGGTAGTGCGATCCGTGACCGCTGCAAACTTCAGCAACGCCCACCGAGCGTCCCCACAAATTTTTCAACGCACAAAATTCAGTGGCGCACCGGCCGGCGTTTCATGGGCGCAGGGCTGGTTCGTCGGCGCCTCGGCCTCGCGATCATTGGGCCGCACGATCTGGTTGGCGAGCATCCAGGCCTCGACTTCCTCGCCGCTGATATCGGCGAGCAGGTGGCCGTTGATCTCGACGCACGGACTCAACATCTGGCCGCTCTTCTCAATCATTTCCTGGCGCTGCAACGGGTCGTTGATGATGTCGCGGTCTTCAAACGGCAGGTCGTATTTGCGCAGCACGGCGCGGACGCCCTGGCTCCAGCCGCAGGTCGGTTTCAAATAGGCGATGATTTTGGGCTTTTCCATAATATCTCAAAACTTGTTTTACCAATGCCAATAAAGTGCCACAAGCCGAAGCGCAGGGCAAATCTTTTAACCACGGATGAACACTGATAAACACGGATAACAATTAACTGTTCTTGCAAGACCAAATTACGACAGCAACCAATATCGAGAATAGAAGACCTGATCCCCATAGAAGTATTTTCTGAAAAGGCGTGCTGCGCCGTAACTTTTCCTGTGCGATGACTTCACATGCTGGTGCAATTGAAAGGACGAACACTATCATTGCCATCAAAATGTAAAGTTCCGTGTAAGTCCAATAAGCTTCTGGTGAAATATTTCTGTAAACCATCTTACTGTGATTAATCGGCCCCAATATCCATGGCGATAATACCCGTCCGTTTTTCAATATAATTTCTGTGGCCATGCTGCCGCCGAAAGCAGAGGCAGTCATAAGAAATAATGCCGAACATAGCCCAACAATTTGCGAACTCGTGGTTCTAATGCGTGAAGGAATAGGAATAGCTCTCGTCTTTTCTGTAAAAGTGACGAACCGGATGAACCCCAATGATAGCAGGCCCAGAGCTAAAGCAGGAAGAGCAAGCATATGAAGAACCACGGTTGCAGTTACATTTGGCCAGGCACCAAATGAATCATCGGTCAGCATAAATGCAGAATTCAGCAAAACCAAAACGACTACTCCGACAAGAAGCCAGCGATTCAATCGGTCGTGTGCCTGGGAAACTTGATTTTTCTTCCCAACGACTGCACGGGAAGTTCTAGTCGCCCAAAAATACAGAAGAATCCAAATTCCTGCCGTGCAAAAAAAGCGAATCCAAAAGGCATTGCCTGCAATTTCTTTTCGGCGAGCAATCAGTTCAATTGTCCAAAGGGATAAAAATGGCCAAACGATGGCACAAACGAGTATCGCAAACTGGGCGTGTCTTGCCTTCTTGAGAATAGTTTCAACTGAATCAGGCTTCATCTGCCGTTTTGTTCGATCCTTGCGACGTTATTTTGCCTTCCAATTTCTGTCCAGCGCTATTTAGCCACGGATTTAATCAGTGAACATCTGTGAAATCCGCGTCAAAATTATCTTTCCGTTTCCTTTTTCCGCTCATCCAAAACTTTCTTGGACGGCACGTAATTGGCAATGAATTCGCGGTAAAACGCGGCGAAGCTCCCGGCGGCGATGGCGGCCCGCACCTCAGCCATGATTTTCAAAAACAAATGCGAGTTGTGGACGCTCACCATGCGCAGGCCGAGAATCTCACCCACATTCAGCAGGTGCCGGAGATAGGCGCGCGTGAAATGCTGGCACGCAAAACAGTCGCAGGTTTCGTCAATCGGCCGAAAGTCCGCCTTGTAAGCGCCGCCTTTCAGGCCGAACGCGCCGCGGCGCGTAAAGGCGGTGCCGTTGCGCGCCACCCGCGTCGGCAGCACGCAGTCGAACAGGTCCACACCGCGCGCGATCAATTCGAGCATCTGCGCCGGCGTGCCCAGGCCCATCGCGTAACGCGCCTGGTGGACCGGCAGAAACGGCTCGGTGATTTCAATTGCTTTCAACATTTCCGCTTCCGGTTCGCCAACGCTCACGCCGCCGATGGCGTAACCGTCAAAATCCATGGCGACGAGGGCCTTCGCGCACTCCCCGCGCCACGCGGCGTTGCTGCCACCCTGCACGATGCCGAAAACCAGTTGCCCGTCGGCGCGGGGTTGTTCGCGGCATTCACGCGCCCAGCGGATGGTTCGTTCGACGGCAAGTTTTTGCTCGCGCGCGGGCGCGTCGTGCGGCGGGCATTCGTCAAAGACCATCGCGATGTCCGAGCCAAGCACGCGTTGAATTTCCATCGCCTCCTTGGGACCGAGGAACAGCGGCGAGCCATCCAGGTGCGAACGAAACTCGACACCGTGCGGCTTGATTTTCCGGATTTTGGCGAGGCTGAAAACCTGAAAGCCGCCGCTATCGGTCAGGATCGGCTTTTCCCAATTCATGAACCGGTGCAACCCGCCGGCGGCGCGGATGATGTCGAGCCCGGGCCGGATGTTAAGGTGGTAGGTGTTGCCGAGAATGATCTGCGTGCCCATCTCCAGCAGTTCGCGCGGGTCCAGCGCCTTGACGCTGGCCTGCGTGCCGACGGGCATGAACACCGGCGTGTCCACGATACCATGCGCGGTCGTTAATTTCCCCAGGCGTGCTTTGGTCTGCGAATCGATCTGGAGGAGTTCAAACATCGCGCCAAGGGTTAATCAAAACCGGGCGGTTGAACATGAATTTTTTGCAAAACCGGCCCGTCCACCGTTTTTTTATTGCGGTGCCATTCCGTTTCCCACAATTTGGTAATCGCGGATAAAGACCCGCTGATATTGAATTGCATTGTGCTCGTGGCCGACCGTCCAACAGACAAACCTGGTGTCATTGCCTGCCCGCCCTTGATTTTTCTGGGTGCACTCGGGGCGGGCATTTTTCTGCAATGGCTGATGCCGGTGCGGCTGCTCCCGCCGGAACCCGCCCTGGTAGCGGGCGCCACACTCTGCAGTGCGGGAATAGCGGTGGGCTTTTGGGGCAGCGCGACCATGCACCTGGCCGGCACCAATGTGCGCCCCGACCGCCCCGCCACCGCGCTGGTAACCGGCGGTCCCTTCCGGTTTTCACGCAATCCGCTCTACCTGTCGCTCATCACGTTTTACCTGGGAATTACCCTGCTCTTTAACGCGCTATGGCCGTTGGTAATGCTGGTGCCGGTGCTGGCGTTTGTACATCGGAGAATCGTTTTACGCGAGGAACGGTATCTTGAGTCCAAATTCGGTGACGAGTATCGCGCCTACAAAGCCCGGGTCCGCCGCTGGCTCTAACGCTTCCGTTTGCCACCACCCGTTGGTGCGTACCTCCGTTTTGAGCAGTTCAATCCTTGGCCCGGGATAAATAAGGGCCTTGCGGTGGGAGATGAAATTTTGAAGGCGATGGCATTCGTTCAAGCATGGCCGCTCCAATCGAGCAAATGCCGGGACCCCAGCAGAAAAGTCCACCACCAGACCAGTATCACGCCTCCGCGCAGATAAAACCAAACCGCCAGAAATCCCGCGAGGATTCGACCGGCCAGCAGCATCGCCCACAGCGACGGTGCAATCGGCATTGCCAACGCGTGGAGTTTCATGGCCAGCAGGCCGGCACCGAACAGGGCGGTCAGGCTGGCCGCCAGCCAACGACGCTTCAGCAGCCGCATCAGCCAGTCAAAGGCGGCAAAGACGACGAACAATTGGTTCAACGCCAGAGAAAACAGCATCAGGGCAAACCAATGTTTCAGGTCCGCGGGATATTCTTCCGGCAACTTTGGCCGCAGCAACGGATCCAGCCACCAATGACAGGCGATGGCCGCGCCGATGCCCAGTACTGTCGCCGCGATAAAAGCTTCGGGTTCCGGATTGAAGATGAAAACCGGCCGGCTCGAGTAAGGTGTGTGCCAGGCGAAGACAAATCCCCACAAGACAATGCCGCAAAGAAAAAGGACCGTTTCCAGGTACCAGATTGGCTCGGGGCGGGCCAACCAGAGCGATATCCGGGGGTAACACGCCAGCGCTGACACCAGAGAGGCCACGCTCGCCTGATGCAAAACCCGCGGTTGAAGGAGATCGCGCATGTTGCCCTCCGCCGATAAAGCCAGGTCACGGCCGCCGGTTTAAGGGTCGAGCTCCGCCAATGAAACATCCACCAGCAGGTCGGCGGCGATCTTTTCCAGCTCGGTTTTCAAGGCCGCCAGGTCGCAACCTTCGGGCAGCTGCAAATGCGCGCGGGCTTTGAACAGGGTTTCCCCGGACATCGGCGCACTGGCGACTTCGCTGGAGAATTCCTCGACGTTCACGCCCGCGTGCGCCAGGGCACGGGTGATTTCGCGAACGATGCCCGGGCGGTCATGACCGATGATTTCAAGTTTTGTCTGCCGGCCGGTGGCCGCGGGAATTTTCAATTCGTCCGGCCGGACGACAACGGTCAGGCCGGCGCCTTGAAGTTTTTGCAGCGCGTCGAGCAATGGTTGTCGTTTGTCGGCGGGCAGTTCGATTCGCAAAATGCCGGCGAATTCGCCGCCGAGCCGGGACATGCGGCTTTCGAGCCAGTTGCCACCCTGCTCGGCCACAACGCGCGCAACGGATTCGACCAGACCGGTCCGGTCCGGGCCGATGATCGTCATCACCAAGGGAGTCAACATGGTGTCTTGTTAAACGCTTTCCGTCCCCGTGGCAAGCGGTTCTCCAGTACTTACATCTGTTCCACCGTTTCGATGCCGAGGGTTTCCAAACCTTGTTTGAGAACGCGCGCGGTCAAATCGCACAACGCGAGTCGGGAGTCCCGCACGGCGGGCTCAGCCTTGAGCACCGGACAATTTTCGTAGAACGCGGTGAATTGCCCGGCCAGTTCGAAAAGATAATTGCAGAGAAAATTCGGACGGTATTCGTCCGCCACGGCCTCCAGCGTCAGCCCGAAATTCAGCAGGTGCTTCGCCAGTGCGATTTCTTCCGGAGCAGCCAGTTGAATGTTGAATGTTGAATGTTGAACGTTGAATGTTTCTTCCGCCTTCCGAAAAATGCTTTTAATCCGCGCGCAAGCGTACTGCAAATACGGCGCCGTGTTGCCCTGCAGCGCGAGCATCTTGTCCCAGCTGAAAACATAATCGCTCTGCCGGTTCGGCAGCAGGTCGGCGTATTTCACCGCGCCGAGGCCGACGACACGCGCGATTTCGCGGCGTTGCGCCTCCGGCAAATCCGGATTTTTTTCGGAAACAATTTTGAGCGCGCGTTCTTCCGCCTCGTCCAGCAAATCGGTCAGCTTCACCGTCTC
>DATEGR010000546.1:0-2661 GCA_035279985.1 Verrucomicrobiia bacterium | reverse complement strand
AGGCGGCGGGAAAATTTTCCTGCGCTTTCAGCGTAACGACGAGGAAGTCACCACCGAAGTGGAGGACACCGGCCCCGGCATCGCACCGGAAATCGCCGACCGGCTTTTCCAGCCATTTACCACGCACGGCAAACCCCACGGCACCGGCCTCGGTCTTTCGATATGCAAAAAAACCGTCGAGGACCACGGCGGCCGGATCGAGGCACGCCGCGACCCAGGACACGGCGCGATTTTTTCCTTCACACTGCCAATTCGCCAAACGTAATTGATGGAACGCAGTCGGAAATTTCAGTCGCGCGCACACTTTACAAATCACGTTTTACGTTTCACGCTTCGCTCCGCATGAATCGCATCCGCCTGCTGCCCGAACACGTCGCCAATCAAATCGCCGCCGGCGAAGTGGTGGAACGTCCGGCCAGCGTCGTCAAGGAGCTCGTCGAAAACGCGCTTGACGCGCAGGCGGCGCGCGTCACCGTCGAGATTCAGGCCGGCGGCCGCAGCCTGGTGCGCGTGACGGACGATGGCGGCGGCATGAGCCGCGACGACGCGCTGCTCTGTCTCGAACGCCACGCCACGAGCAAAATCCAACGAGCCGAGGATTTGGCGGCCATTGCCACCATGGGTTTTCGGGGTGAAGCGCTCCCCAGCATCGCCAGTGTCAGCCGGTTTACCCTGACGACGCGCGAACGCGACAGCGGTTCGCCCGAAGGTACGCAGGTCATCGTCAATGGCGGGAAGATCACCGAGGTCAAGGCCGCCGGCAGCGCGCCCGGCACAAGCGTGGAAGTCCGGCAGCTTTTCTTCAATCTGCCCGCGCGCCGGAAATTTTTGCGCGCGGAAGAGACCGAGGCGGCGCACATCCAGCATTACCTCACGCTGGCCGCGCTGGCGTATCCCGAAGTCGCCTTTGCGTTTGTCAAGGACGGCCGCAGCATCTGGCAATTGCCCGCGCAAAAACCCGGTGCGACGGTTTTCAGCCGCCTGGAAGCCCTGCGCGAGCGCCTCCGCGCCCTGCTCGGCGATGAAAAACTCCTGCCCGTAAACTTTTCCGCGTCCCTGGCCGATGACTTCAAACCCGAGGAAACCGAAGTTTTCGAGGCGTCGTCACCTGAAAAAGCTGACGCCCGGCCTCCGACCTCCGAATTCCGGATTTGGGGGCTGGCCGGCGCGCCGGGTGTTTCGCGCACGACGCGCGACAGTCAGTTTGTTTTTGTCAATCGCCGCCCGGTGGAAAACCGCGGACTCAACTACGCCCTCATTGAGGGCTATCACACGTCGTTGATGAAAGGACGTTACCCGGTCTGCTGCCTGTTCCTGGAAATCGATCCGGCAGCGGTGGACGTAAACATCCATCCGTCCAAGCGCGAGGTAAAATTTCATCGCGAATCGGAAATCCGGAAGCTGGTCGCGCAGGCGGTCAAAGAGACATTGCTCGCGTTCCACGGTGGCGAATCCACAGCTGAGTCCAGGCGGTGGGGCGAGCGTCCTCGCGAGTCGCTTGGAGGGCAGGACTCCGCAACGTCTAAACCGCCCGGCTCGTCAGCAGCCTCGCCTCACCAAACAGGCATTGCCACCCCGGCGCTGCCGCATTTCCCCGAAAAGTTGAAACCGGCTGCGCCGGTCGAACTGCCAAAACCGTCGCGTTCTCAATCACCCCTGCGAATGGGTTTTGCACCCGTGCCCCGGCCAGACGAAACGGAAGCCCGTACACCGCAATCGCCAACACCCAACCCGCTCGCAGTGCCGGCTTCTCCGGCTCCGGCCTCCGACCTCCGTTCTCCGGCCTCTGCGGCGACGCCACTGCTCAACGTCCCACTCCGGCTCGTCGGCGTCATCGGCAAACTCTACGTCCTGCTGGAATCCGATCGCGGCCTCGTATTGCTCGACCAGCACGCGGCGCATGAACGGATTTTGTTCGAGCAGATGATGAATCGCATCGAGCAGAACGCCGCGGCGCCGTCGCAAAAATTGCTGCTGCCGGAGACCATTGAACTGCCGCCGCGGGACGCACAGTTCCTGCGCGAACAACTGGTGGTACTGACCAAACTGGGTGTCGGCTTGAGTGAATTTGGTGAGCGGACGTTTCTGCTCGACGCGCTACCGCCGTTCGTGAAGGCCGCCGACCCGCGCCGGTTTGTGTTCGACCTCGTGGACGAATTGCGCGCCGCCGGCCGCGAGGTGAACCTGGCGCGGCTGGGCGAGCACACCGTGGCCAAGACCGTCTGCCGCCACGCAGTGAAAGCGAACGACCCGCTCGCCGGCCCGGAACTGGAAAACCTGGTCGAAGACTTGCGTCACTGCGTCATGCCCTACACCTGCCCGCACGGCCGCCCGACGCTGATTGAAATGAATTACCGTGAATTGGAGAAAAAGTTTGGAAGAACGCAGTGACGCACGTCGGGCATGCAAAAGGCAAAGCGGAAAATTACAAACGTCCCGGCCAAAACCGGCGCCCACCCAATGCCGTCCGACAAAGACATGTCCGGCGAATATTGGCGGTTTTGTCCGCAATGCGGGCAGGAATTAATCAACGAGAAGTGCAAATTGCGCTGTCCGCGCTGCCATTATTTCATGAGCTGCTCGGATTTCGATTTCGCCGGCTAAGACACGGATTTCACGAATTACAGAAAAGCAATTCCCTGATTTTAATCTGTGTGGATC
>DATEGR010000545.1:0-3569 GCA_035279985.1 Verrucomicrobiia bacterium | reverse complement strand
CCTACGCACCCTTTACGCCCAGTGAATCCGAACAACGCTTGGGACCTCTGTATTACCGCGGCTGCTGGCACAGAGTTAGCCGTCCCTTCCTCTTCCGCTACTATCAATACTTTACGTGTTAGGTAAAATAATTTGTTCGCAAATGACAGGGGTTTACGGGCCGAAGCCATTCATCCCCCACGCGGCGTCGCTCCTTCAGGCTTTCGCCCATTGAGAAAAATTCTCGACTGCTGCCACCCGTAGGTGTCTGGACCGTGTCTCAGTTCCAGTGTGGCTGGTCGTCCTCTCAGACCAGCTACCCGTCTAAGCCTTGGTGAGCCGTTACCTCGCCAACTAGCTGATAGGCCGCGGGCTCATCGTGAAGTGCCAGGCCTTGCGGTCCCCAGCTTTGAAAATCAAAAGATGCCTCCCGATTTTCACATCCGGCATTAGCTCGCCTTTCAGCGAGTTATTCCAGGCTTCACGGCAGATTGCCCACGTGTTAAGCACCCTTGCGCCACTCCGACTTGCAAATATTGCTACCCGCAAATCAGCGTTCGACTTGCATGTCTTATCCACGCCGCCAGCGTTCGTTCTGAGCCAGAATCAAACTCTCCGTAAAAAAACGTTAGTTGATTCCTGCCTGATCGTAAAATCAGGCAGCTTTACTTTAATGGTTAAAACCTTCTCAGCCGGCCCACTAACAGGCCAACCTTGAAGGGGCTCTCACTAATCGCACAAATCAATTTTCAAAGAGCAGTCGGTGTTCATCACACCAAAATCACATCAAAACCCGCCCGCTTCCGCTTCCCGTTTGGGGGACAAAAAACCTGAGAGCCGAATCATTTCTTTCAACTCGGCATCTCAGTTCGAGTTTCGAGGGCGCGAACTTTATCAAACCCGCGCCGCTTGTCAACAGGCTTTTCGCCAGTCGCTTCTTCCGTCACGCGGAAGGCTTCTTAAAGATTACCAGCCTCAAAGCCGGGCGCAAGAGTTTTTTGAAAATTTTTTGCTTCGTCAAAACCCTTATTCCAGGCCCCTTTCTATCAATCCATCCTCGTCCAGCCCCAAATAATGGCCCAGCTCATGCAGGAAAGTCGTCTGCACTTCTTCACGAAAAGCTTTCTCCCCCCTTTCCGTCAGGTTCCAAAGATTTTCCAGAAACAAAATAATTTGTGGCGGCAACGGAACTTGACCTTCCTCGGCAAATTCCGGCCCGGTAAACAAGCCCAGCGTGTCCAGTTCAATGCCATCGGCCCGTAAACCGGCGTTCGGAACGCGCTCGAACGTCACCGGCAATTGTTTGGCCCGTTCCTGTAACGGCCCGGGCAGCGCCGCCAGCGTCGCCTCAACTTCTTCGGACGCCATCCCGCACAATTTTTCCCAATCTAAATTCACGGTGCAATTGTCCCGCGAAACGAGTTGATTGCGAAACAAAAAATATCAACCACGGATGAACGCCGATGGACACGGATTCAAAACACCCCCCTCACCTGGCCTGCAGCCACCCTCTCCCCGCCAGACGGGGCGAGGGACGGGGCGAGGGGGCGCAAAATGAAAATCTGTGCTGGTCCGTGTCTGTCCGTGGTGGAATTAACTTTTTTCTCGCGCTTGAACGGCGCCTGTCTATGGTTGTCTCAACACCACATTTTATGAGCGCCGAAAATCGAATCCCCCGCCCGCTTCTGCTCGGTTCCGTTCTTTTCCTCGCGCTGGCCTGGTTGTCAACCAGCCGCGCAGCCGCCAGCGAAACTTCCCGCAGCCTGGACATCTTGCGGGCTACCCTCACGAACGGCCTGCAGGTCATCATTGTCCGCAACACGCTCGCGCCGGTGGTCACTACCATGATCAACTACCGCGTGGGAGCAGACGAATGCCCCACCAACTTTCCCGGCATGGCCCACGCCACCGAGCACATGATGTTTCGCGGCAGCCCTGATTTATCGGCCGACCAACTGGCAGACATCTCGGCGGCCATGGGCGGCGATTTCGATGCAGACACGCAGCACCCGGTCACGCAGTATTTTTTTACCACGCCCGCGGATGACCTGGACGTGGCCCTGCAAGTCGAGGCCGCGCGGATGCGGGACCTTTTGCCGGATGAATCACTTTGGGACAAGGAACGCGGCGCCATCGAACAGGAAGTCGCACAGGATTTGTCCAACCCCGAATATGTTTTCTACATAAAACTGCTGGCGGCCATGTTCAAGGGCACGCCTTATGACCAGACCGGATTGGGCACACGGCCGTCCTTTGACCAGACCACCGACGTCATGCTTCGAAAATTCCATAACACCTGGTATGTGCCCAACAACGCCATCCTCATCATCGTCGGCGACGTGGAGCCGGCGCAGGCATTGGCACAGGTGAAGAAAATATTCGGCGGCATCCCGGCGGCGAAACTTCCCGCCCGGACAGAATTTCATTTTGAACCGGTGCAACCGGAGACGATGCGACAGGACACCGATCTGCCGTACGGTTTGGTCGCCATCACATTTCGTCTGCCCGGCTCGGACAGCCCCGATTACGCTGCCGCCCAAATTCTGTCGGACGTGCTGAGCAGTCAGCGCGGCAAACTCTACGGGCTGGTGCCGGAGGGCAAGGCGTTGTTTGCGTCGTTCGAGTACGACAATCTGCCGAAGGCCGGTCTGGGCTACGCCGTCGCCGGATTCCCCGCGGGCGGCGATTCCACCAATCTGTTGCAACAAGTGCGCGACATCCTGGCCGCAGAAGTGACGAACGGCGTGATAGGCGACCTGGTCGAAGCGGCCAAACGGCGTGAAATTGCCAGCGCCGAGCTCCAGAAAAATTCCGTGTCCGGGCTGGCTTCGGCGTGGTCGGATGCGGTGGCGATTGAAGGCCGGCAATCGCCGGACGATGACATCGCCGCCATCCGCGAGGTCACGGTTGCCGATGTCAATCGCGTGGCGCAGGAGTATCTGAATTTTGACCACGCCATCTCGGCCATTCTCACCCCGCAACCTTCCGGCAAGCCCATTTCTTCCAAGAGTTTTGGGGGCAAGGAATCATTCGCCGCGTCCAAGACGACGGGCGCGAAACTGCCCAAATGGGCGAAAAAAGTGACGGAACAGATTGAAATTCCCCCGTCCACGCTGAACCCGGTTGTCACCAATCTGCCCAATGGCATCAAACTCGTCGTCCAACCGGAAACCATCAGCGACACCGTCAGCGTTTATGGCCGGGTCAAAAGCAACCCCAACCTGGAAATGGGCACCGGCAAGGATGGCGTGGACCAGGCACTGGACCAATTATTTTCGTTCGGCACGAAATCCCTGGACCGGCTCGCCTTCCAAAAGGCGCTTGATGACATCGGCGCGAACGAATCGGCGGGCACGGATTTTTCGTTGTCGGTGCTGACCGACCGGTTTGAACGCGGCGTGCAACTGCTTGCCGACAACGAGCTTTCCCCGGCCTTGCCTGAACCGGATTTCAAAATCATCCAGCCGCAACTGGCCGCTTCGGTGGCCGGCCAGCGACAGAGCCCGGATTATCTGGCGGGCCGCGCGCTCCGGGCGGCGCTCTTTCCCCGGAGCGACCCCGCGCAACGGGAGACCACGCCGGAAACTGTC
>DATEGR010000544.1:0-6578 GCA_035279985.1 Verrucomicrobiia bacterium | reverse complement strand
TGTGTGGTTGACGCTCGACAACGGTGTAATGGCCTTGCCTGTCGAGTTCAAAAAGGCGATTTGCGCGTCGGTCAATTTGCGAATTTCATCGGTCGGCACAATTATCCGATCCACCATTTCAAACGGCAGCGCAACAGAGCTGGTTCCTTCGGCATTATCCCCAAGATGGACGATGAGTTCCGCAGACCTTTTACCATTCAAACGCGCCTGTTCTATCCAGTCCAAAGCACGATCAGCATCAGACTCAACAGAAAAGATGCTTTTCCAATCACATCGCGGCGTTCCGTCTTCCCATTTTGACTCGCCAGTAAATTGCTCAGCAGCAAAAGTGTTGAATTCGTTTCTAGCAAGGTTCTGCGGCGCGATTGTCCAATTGCACTTCGGATTTAGAACCAGCCGTTCCAAATTGATTTCCAATATGCAGACGACTGCGTCGTCAGGATTCTTGGAAGACGCTTCGAGTAACAGGCCGTTTTGCTGGAAAGCTCGCATAGTGGAGTTCAGTGGATTCCAGAAGAGATTGATGCACTGGTGCAAATTGGCCTGTTTCCAGCCAGCGAGGTTAAGCTCCATGTTGCGTCTAGCTTGAACACTCTGACCTGACAAATCCGCTCTGTCTTTTGGTGCGGTAGCGTTTGGAAGAATGCCCGTCGTCGCGATTCCTCGCAAATTACTCAGCGGGCAAATGTAATAAACGAAAAGTTGGTCTGCCGCAGGCGTCAGAACTGCTCTCAATCCGGCCAACGCTTCACCGAATCCCTTTAATGTCTGGACAAGGAGTTGGGCACTCATTCAAGTTCGTCACAGCAAGACGGGTTGGCTAGGAGAGGGGTCTTGAAAGACAGCTTTGCTAACAACGAGGAATGAATACAGGTTCCCAATCGTCTTCTTTCCTAATCCTTTCAGGGAGCAAATCTCCGACAAGCTATTCACGCGCCGGTTTCTCACAGCAGAAAAAATCAAAGTCGCCGCTGATTCGGTCAGGTTGGCTTGGCGACAAAAGTCCTTAGCAGTGCTGTGCTCTGCTCTGGAAAGCAATTCCTCAAAAAGCGGGTCGCGCGCGTGTGGATCGAACTCGACCAACTCAATTGAAATATCTGGCAAGTCGCTCAGATAAGAACGAATCAATGAATGAACCTGAGTCCATTCCAAGCGACCGTTCATCGCGCCGAGCCAAGGCATCGCCACGCTGCGTATCTTGAGCTTGCGGTAGCTCGCCACGAATTTGGCGAGACAACTTTCGACCCATTCAATTTTTGAAGGATGCTTCCAATTGTCTTTGACGGCGAAATTCAGAATCCACGGCCGCCCCTTTCGGTAAGGCAAGATTTGACCAGGGCGGAGAGTTTCCGCTTCGCAGACTCGGCGGTATTCCTCAAACATTTCCGGGAAACGACGCCGGAATTCAAGGGCGACGCCTTTGCCCATAACGCCAACGCAATTCACCGTATTCACCAAGCATTGAGCCTGCGAGGCGAACAAGTTGCCTTTGTATTCGCGGTATGCCATTGACACGTGTTTGGCTGTCTGCAACGACAATATCAGGATTCCCAGTAATTGAAAACAGTTGAGTTTTCCAGATTTGCATCTGAAGCACTATTGCTTCTCAAACCCAGTTCCTCGTTGAGGCGCGTTCTCACGGCAGGGCCAGCCACAACAGCCTCGCCAGCGCGCGTTGCAGGTGGACCGCACCGCTGCCAAGCGGCCCAAAGTGTTGCCAGCCCGGTTGTTTCTGTCGAATGGCACAAGGTTAGCCTACGCGGTTTTGTCCGATTTAACGAGGCTTCGGTCTGCGGTTGGCGAGCGGGGAAAGTGGAGTGGAGAGCGGAGATGAGCGTCTAGCGGAACGAAGCCGGAGCGCAACGCCCGACCTACACACTGGATGAAGTAAAAAGCATGCTCGTGGAGAAACGTGTCCAAGCGACGTATGCCAATCAAGTGAATAAATGAACCGTCCGGCGTAGGGGTAGTGCGGCGAAAATAAAATTTAAAAATCCGGGTGGATGGCATTGTCTGGGGCGTGTGATGATCTGGTCAGCGGCCGAGCAATGATGTATATGTGCGTGAGTGAATCCCGAAATACCATCTACCATGAGTTTGGGGTTGATTGACCGCCGAAATGGGACGGTCATGGCAAGTGTTGCATTTCCTGACAATGAAAATCCGCACATTTTGCCGCCTCAAAGCACAGTAATGTGGCATTACATGCCCTATGAGTATTTCCAACGCCTTCTTAAAAACCGTGCGTTGTATTTGACGCGAATCGACGATCAATCGGACACAACGGACGGCATGTATTCGCCGGCAAATGCAACTGGGGTCACTCCTGTCATGAAGAAGTTGGCGGAGGCCAGCGGAATAATAAAAATGGGAACGGGGGCGGATTTTTTCCCAACTAATTCAATACTTCGCACAAAAACCTATATTCATTGCTGGTCTATGGGGGCTAATGACTGTGCATGGATGTGGAATGAATTCCTGGGCAATTGCATTCGTTCGGTAGCGGTAAGAACAACAATCGGCAGACTCCGTGCCGCGTTAGCTGGCCAACCAGTTGACATGGCGCGGATAATTTATTATCCGGCCTCGAAACCGCGCCCTGATTGGTCTTATACCGCTCCGTTTTTGGCAAAAGATAAGCATTTTGAACGCGAGCGCGAATTGCGCTTAATTCACACGCTGGAAATCGGTGATCAAACTGAAAGTGATTTTAAATTAATCCCGTTGGATGTGCGCGCATTTCTAAAAATTGTTGTTCATCCCCTGTGTGATACGGGATTTAACCAGGAGGTGCGCAACGAAGTGGCGAAATACAAAGTTCATGTCGCGGTAAAAAAATCAACGCTGGCGGCGGCAGACCTTCGGCCGTTTCAGTCAGAAAGGAAAGTCTGAAATGGTGGGGCTAGGAGATTTGATTTGAATGTGCTCGCGCTATACATACAACAAGGACGAAGCGAAGCTGCGGTTGCGGGACAAGATTTTGGTCTTCGGCGCCGTGCCGCGCGCCAATATCCGCCCCACTGACCTTGGCCCGGTCATCGTGCCGGAATACGAAGGCTTCGCGTGCCGTGAATTGCATTGGGGCTGGGGTGTGCCGTGGGACAAAAGCCCGCTCATCAACGCCAAAAGCGAAACCATCACCACGTTGAAAACCTTTCAACCCCACTTGAACCAGCGGTGCCTGGTGCTGGCCGATGGATTTTATGAGAAGGGCGTCCTGTTCCGGCAGCCCGGCGGTCATGTGTTCTGCCTGGCCGGGTTGTGGCGCGAAGAAACCGGCGTCCAAAAATACACGATGCTGACAACGCCGCCGAATGAGTCGGTGGCGAAATATCATCACCGGATGCCGTTCATCTTGAAGCCTGACCAGTATGATCTGTGGCTGGGCGAGAAATGGCAGCAAGTTTTAACCGAGCCAGATCACGCGCCGCTGGAAAAATTTCAGAAGCAGGCCGAACTCTTTTAGGTGGGACTGCCGTTGTCTCACCCAAGGGATTACGGTGCGGGGATGAACGCTGCACGCTGGTTCCAGCGCCGGGAAGATTATCAGCCGCCCCAAACACCGGCGGACAGTCCGTTTCGCAAGTTTGATGTTAAATGTCTGGCCTGCGGGTCGTATCAATTGCGGTTGGTGGCACAGATGGATGAGGAGGCCGGCGAAATGGCCGTGGTGCTGGTCTGCAACCGTTGTCCGCAACGGGAAATCCTGCCCTTGCGGTGATCCGCGTTGCATCGAGTCGGAAAGCCCAAATCCCGTATTGCTTGTGCTGGTCTTTTGCTGCAATTTTCTGTCGTGAGCCAACCCAAAGTCATTGACCTTTTCGCTGGAGTCGGCGGCTTGAGTCTCGGCGCGGCGCGCGCCGGCTTCACGGTGGCGTTGGCGGTGGAACGCGACAAACACGCGTTGGCCGCGCATACAAAAAACTTTCCCAAGTCCAATCATTCGGCGGCAGACATCCGCAGGCTCACCGGTGAAAAACTGTTGCAGGCAGCCGGATTGGAAGCAGGGGAAATCGACGGTCTCATCGGCGGGCCGCCCTGCCAGGGTTTCAGTATCATTGGCCATCGTCGCGCAGCCGATTCACGCAACAACCTGTTTCGGAAATTCTTTTCGTTGGTCGCGGAATGCCGCCCGAAATTTTTCGTGGCCGAAAATGTTTTGGGAATTCTCGACGGGCAATACGACCGCATCCGCCGGGAAGCCCTGGCGTTGGTGGACGATTATGTCGTGCTCGAACCGATGAGATTCAAGGCCAGTGATTTTGGCGCGGCCACCAGTCGCGAGCGGGCATTCTTCGTCGGCTATCGCCCTGATGCGGTTGCGCCGATTTCCGAATCTGATTTTGCCGCGCTGAAAGTCAAGCGCATCGTAACCGTGGCGCGGGCATTGCGCGGATTGCCGCCGCGCATTTACTCCAGTTGGCTTGCCGAGGAACAGGGTTGGCGCAGCGTCGGCAAGTTGCCGGAAAACAATTTCACGGACAAGGTCGTCAACGGAGTTCCGCAGAATATTGGCGATCCGGAGGCATTGCGCCGACATCGCGAGGAGCGCATGGTTTCCGGCTGCTTGGGAACGCGCCATACAGACGAAGTTGCCGCACGGTATGCCCGTATGAAACCCGGCGAAAAGGACGAAATATCGAAGACGGTTCGCCTCAAAGCAGACGGCCTGTGTCCCACGCTGCGTGCCGGCACGGATGCAAGCCGCGGCAGTTACCAAGCCGTGCGCCCGGTTCATCCGACCGCCGCGCGCGTAATTACTCCGCGCGAGGCAGCGCGCTTGCAGGGATTCCCCGACTGGTTTCAATTTGCGCCGTCGAAATGGCACAGCTTCCGGCAAATCGGCAACAGCGTTAGTCCATTTGTTGCCGAGGCTGTTTTGGAAGTAATGCAACGCAAGCTTTTCTAAAACGAAACGCGAAGAAATTGTGGCACTTGGCCGTAGAATTGAATGTAGTTCTTCATCAGGCGAATTGAATCGGCATATTTTTCGCAAAGCTGAAACTTTTTAACTAGCAACTTCGCGGAAGCGTTCGGCAATAGACGGTCAACCAACAATCGTTCGCGCAGACTCAAATGCGGGATGTTAATTTGTTGCGGATTACTCCATTTCAAATTTGCGAAAGGCCAACTTCTCAGTTTGGCTTCGATTTTTTCAATTTCGCCGAGCGGGCCAATAACCATTATGACGGTCAATATCGGCGTTCCATCATTATATTGATAAGAAGCCAAAGTTCGAACCGCTTTCGCAGCGGCGTCTGGAACTGCCTCCGCAATTGCGGCACGCAAAATTTTGTAAAGCGTGTCGCATATTGATTCCTCGTTAATATCGGCTGCGGTAAAATTACCGTAATCGCCGAACATTTCTGTCACTTTTTTAGCTCTGTCTGGAAGCGGATCTTTTGCTTCACCGCCAAGCCAATCGGTTTTTCCGGACAATGTAATTTTGAAAATGCTCATTTGGGGAAGCAGTTGAACGAGTTCGCATGATTCCGCAATTTGCTTTTTCCAGTCCGGCCATTCGTAATCGAACCACACCAATAACGGCTTGCGGCCGGTTTGATATTTCTCGACAAAATTACTTGTCGAATCCAACGTAAGCGCGACTTGCGAATGAGGTTGGTTTATTCGCTGGCGGCTCCGCACATGCTCTTTGATTTCGAGGCTAACCATATCCCGATTTCCGAATGCTCCGTGAATCATTAAAAAATCTTCGAGGTATGGGCCACCTAGGCTAACATATTTGCATTTCCCAACGGGAATATTCCCGTCAAGTTTACGCAGCAGCTCCAAGAACAAGACGCGTTCGACAGCCTTGTTTGTGCGCAGATGGTAGGCTGGAGACTGTTTCGATTTCATTTTGATGCTTCTTCCAAAACTCTATCAAAACAAGTTTCACCGACTTTGTCTGGTGAGCGGATTTCATCGAACAAATGCTGACTCACAATCTCTATGTCAGCTAATTCTTTTGTGAAGCAAATCCTCCGCGAAGTTTCAATTTTCTTTTTTTCCGGCAAGTCCGGTTTGAATTGACTTTGATTTCCGTCACCACGAATGCTTGCCAAATTGAGTTTGCGCGAAATTTTCTTAAGCTCTTTCAAGTCGAGGGATTTGAGTTTGTCAAAACGCTTTTTCAAATCCTGTTCGTATCCCTTCCACCGATTTGTATTCCTTGTAAAACATTTCAAGCCTTCTTGCATTCTCTGGCGGACGAGCGTGTAAATATCTTTGCTCGTATCAATTCCGCGTTTCGTTGTTGTTACCGGAAGATTGGCGGTGAACCGTGACCGGAATTCAACAATGCCAGCAATTGAACTAAATTGATTGTGAAAATTGGGGACGCCGCCAAACCCCCACCCAGTTTTGATTGTCCTATCATTGCTTAAGACGACGCGGTCATTGCAGACGATTGTCCACCCGGCTTGCCTCGCGGCGTAGTTTTCTTTTGCATCCTCAGCCTGTTCTTCTTGTGTTAGCAATCTTGAGCGGTATCCGACTACGACGAACACTTCAACGTCGTCGATTTGATTTATATAAATGTAAGGCCGGATCAAGTGCCCTTTACTTTTTTTTTTTTT
>DATEGR010000543.1:0-5424 GCA_035279985.1 Verrucomicrobiia bacterium | reverse complement strand
CGGATTGATTCAGGCCAATTCCGCCCGGAACATCAACGGAACGATTGAGTTGGTCGCGGGCGACACGGTCAATTTGGGGGCCCATTCCGTCATCTCGGCGCGGGGGGACACGCAAGGCACAAGTCCCGGCGGTTCAGTAACCATCAAATCCGACAACAGTTTCTCCGATCAAGCCGGCTCGACCATCAATGTTTCCGGCGGCGCGCAGGGCGGCAACGGCGGACGAGTGGAAATTTCCGCCCCCCAGATGGGTGACATCAACACCGGCGTCAGCGGCCAGGCAGTGGATGGATTTAGCGGTGGAATTCTCACCATCGACCCGGCGAACATTTGGCTGGCCTCGGCTGACACCGACCCCGCGGCCCCGTCGGATTATTCGATCGTCAATGTCAACTCGTTCAGTGGCCTTTCCCAGATCAACCTTCAGGCCGACAACAACATTTCCTTGAACATCTTTTGGGCTCTGGCCGACCAGACCGTTGCCGCCAGCTTGGGCCTGTCCGCCGGCAACGACATCACTTTGAATGATGGTTCAGGCATTCAAGCCGGGCAGAACTGGAGCCTCAATATGACGGCCGGCACGCAAGCAACTTCCAAGTCGCAGGTGGCGTCCGGCAACGACGGGATTTATCTGAACGGCAGCGCTTACCTACAAACCGCAAATGGCGATATCAATCTTTATGCCGCCAACGAAGTCATTGTCAATGGCGGCGCCATCCGGACCGTGGGCGGCGGTAACATTGACGTGACGACGGAATTCGGAAACGTCAACAGCGGAATCAACACCGCCGGTTACGATTATTCCCCGACGGCGCCCTATTATAGGCCTGACCTGAATCTCGGCGGTATTAGCACGGCCGCCGGCGGTAATGTAACCATCACTGCCGGGGGCGACATAAACAGTATTTCGGCCACAACGGTGGCGGCGGGTGATCCCGGGACGGGGGCATTCAGCCCGACGGCGCCGGGCAATGTGACGATTACCGCCGGTGGCAGCGTTTATGGGCATTTTGTGGAGGCTGATGGCACGGGCACCATCAGCGCCGGCCAGAATATCGGCACGGCCCTCCAAAACGTGGCGTTGAGCCTGGTCAACGGCGGTTGGAACTTGAACGCGCCGAACGGGGACATCTATTTGCAGGAGGTACGGAATCCAAACGGTGTCTTCGACAATCAAACGGTTTCGGTAAACCGGAAGTCTGTGCCCGGCCCTGGAAGTCATCTTTTTGATTATAATCCGCGGGCTTGGGTGGACCTGACAGCGGGCAACGCCGTTTATCTGACGGGTTACGATATGCCGCGGCCCAATGATCCCGTTCCCCTGTTGCTGCCGCCGACGCTGATCATCAACGCCGGCCCCGGGGGGCTGGTCTTGGACACCCCCAGCGCGATTGACGCCCAGGGAAACAGCGTCACCCTGTCGTCGGACTATGGCATCGTTCTGTTTCCTTCCCCTTACCAGGATCTTCAGATTACGACCACGGGTGGAGGCTGGTTGAGCAGTGGCAACCCTGGCGGCATTGACACCACCTTGCTCCTGTCCGACAGCGGCCTGACGCAATGGTATAATACCATCTCCGGCGGTGTCTTGCCGTTCGGTCCGTCAGACCATGCCAGCGTGCCGGCGCTATTGAACAATGATGAGCCGGTCATGATTAACCTGACGGGCAGCCAGATGGTCAACGGTATTCCAGTCCTGGCCGGCATGGAGAACATGATTCTGCAAACCGACAAGGCAACTCAGATAAACATCGCCGGTGACATGATTGGCTGTAGTTTTTACGGAGAGAATCTGCAAGCCAGCGGGCCGGCTTCGGTGACCTCCATTACTGTCGGCGGTCAGATTTATAACGCGGGTTCATTCACTTCGGTCACGTTGGATCAGGGATTTCCTACGCTGCCATCGGTGGACACACCGCTTGCCAACGGGCTGCCCCCGGGCACTTCATTGTCCAGCTGGTATCTGGCCCTGGCCCTGGCCGTTGACCCAAACAACACCGTGTTCACCCAGTCATACTTATTCGGGGGGCTGAACATCAGCAGCCTGGCGTACAATCCCAATACCAAAACGCTGACCGCCATCGGCCCCATGTCACCGGATTTGCTGGCCGCGCTGCAAAGTCCGACTCTGACGGTGGTGCGTTACGGTGCCAATGGCTATCCGCTGCTGGATGCCAACGGCCACCTTGTGCTGGACACCATCAGCTGGGTGCCGGGTGGCAGCGCCAATGCCGCTTCGATTTCATCCCTTTACACCGGCAGCCAGGGAACGGTCCCGTTGAACGGAGCCGCCGGCGCTTATGTCGTTGGCGGCACGGGCGAATTTGATGTGACCGCCGGCTCCATCTCGCTGGGCAATTCCCGGGGAATCCTTTCCGTGGGCAATGGCAAATCCTCCACGGGGCAAGACTATTCTTATCTGACTCCTTATATCACCTCCGGGGCGAACATCAACGTGAACGCCGGCTATTTGGAGATGCCCTCATCCACGATCGCCTCCCTCGGCGGGGGCAACGTCACGGTTGACTGCACGGGCGAAATCCCGAACAGCCCGCTGAATAACAACGGGGTCGGCTTTTCAATGGATTTGGGCTCCCAGGAACTGTTGGGCTTCGAAACTCAAATCATGACCGCCCACAACCTTGGCCTGGGCATTTACACTGCGGGCAGTGGTGACGTGAATGTGACCGCCCTGGGCACCATCAACATTGACAGTTCCCGCATTGCCACCTTCGATGGCGGGAACATCAACATTGAGTCGCTCACGGGCGATGTCAACGCCGGGACCGGCGGCGCGTCGGTGGTCCCGGTCAATTATTATGCTCCGAATTATTTCGGCATTGATCCGCTGGAGTTTGTTCCCGCGAACGGCATCGTGGCCGGCACGCTCACAGCGGCACACCAGATTCCCCCCGGTGCCGCCCTGCTTCCAGGCAACATCACGGTGAATACACCCCAGGGAAGCATCTTTGCCAATGCGGGCGGCATTTCGCAGGTGGCCTACAACGAGATCCTGTCCGCCGCCTCCGGCTACACCGCCATCACTTTGACGGCCGGCACGCCTGCGGGAGGCGATTGGAGTTCAAAGGAGCCACCGGCTTATACCGGCGACATTATCCTGGGCTCTTCCGGCGTGATTGGAGTCAATGTGAATGCCAGGGCCACCGGCACAATCACGGGCCGGATCTTTTCCCAGGGGAATGCCAGCGTTACTGGCCAGACCATCGGCAATCTGCTGGTGGTGGCGGGCGGCAAGGCGGACGTTTCTGCCCAAAACGGCAGCACGGGACCGATTACCATCGTTGCCATTGGTGGAGTAAATGCCAATGGAATCGGGCTGGCCACCATCCTCAGCTCTTCCGTCAACGGCGGCGCGGGTACTTTGGCCACTTCCTCTTCCGCCTCCAGCGCCAGCCAGAGCGCCACCGCGCAAACCAGCACCGAGAACCAGAAGCAGGTCGCCAGCGACGACAACGGAAACGATGACGACAAGAAAAAGAAAAAGACGGGGTTGGCTCGAACCGTCGGCCGGGTCACGGTTATTTTGCCCAAGGCCGGCTAACATCAACATTTGATCCGCTACCGCCTGCTGTCAGTGATGGTAAAAACAAAACACCTGTCGGAATTTTCGTAACCCTTTTGTCACACTGACCAATTACATTTCACATGACAAATTTCCGTCCGCTCCATTTACTATTTGGCGCTATTACCATGAAAACCACGATCCGATTTTTTCCTCCATGGAGCGGGGGTCTTGCCTTGTCATTGTGGCTTCTCCCGGTGTCCTGGCTGTTTGCCGCTGATACAGAATTTACGTTGGAAACCGCACGGGCGGCCGCTGACAAAGGCGATCCGCAGGCGGAGTTTTATCTCGCGCGACACTATGCCGATGGCATGGGCGTCCCCCGTGATTATGCCAGGGCGGTGGCCCGCCTGCGCGAAGCCGCCGGTCAGGGCTATGCCCCCGCCCAGACCGGGCTGGGCTCCTGTTATGCGCACGGCCAGGGCGTCAAACAGGACTATGCCGAAGCGGTCCGGTGGTATCGCAAGGCGGCCGCCCAAGGGGATTCGCTGGCCGAATATTGCCTGGGTTACGCCTGCGCCTATGGCAAAGGCGCGCCAACGAACTTTGACGCCGCTGTTCAATGGTGGCAGAAATCCGCCGCACAAGGCCAGGTCTATGCGCAAAATGCCCTGGGCCAGTTTTATCTCCATGGCGAATCTCCCGGCGACACCAATCACATCAATTACACCGAAGCGGCCAAGTGGCTGCGCCGGGCCGCAGAACAGGATTATGCGCCGGCCATGAGCACTTTGGGATCGATGTATCAATATGGCATCGGGACGGGCCACGATTGGCCGCAAGCGCTCCAATGGAATCGCCGGGCCGCCGGACAGGGGGATGCCACGGCTCAGGATAACCTGGGACAGATGTATGAGAATGGCAACGCGGGACTTCCCCGCGATCTGGTGCAGGCTTACAAATGGTTTTGGTTGAGCGAGCAGCAAGGAAACCCGGGGGGACGACATGATGTCATAGAATTTGAATTACACCACGTGCTCACGCCCGAACAAATCGCCGAAGCAAAACACCTGGCAGCCCAGTTTCAAGCCCGGATGCATACCCATGGTCCTTCTTCCTCTGCGGAACCTCAATCCAGGAACTGAAGTGAAATTCGGCGTGATCGTGGTCAAACTGCACAAATCCGCTCGGCATTACGCCTGAACGGCGCCGGGGTTCGGCAAGCTTCAACAACCAGCGCCGTCTTCATTTCGAGCCGAGGCGGACAGTTTCCTGCCCGCCCCGCTTATCGTGGTCGGATACTAAAGAAGGAGGTTACTGACCTTGGACCCGATAGTATCGCGGCGAACTGGTCGCGGTGGCATCGGTGTTTGTTACCAACGTGCCGCCGGCCGTCTGTGAGCTGCCCACACTGGTCCAGCTGGCCGGTGACAAACTGGTTGTGTATTGCAATTGGTACATGTGGGTGGGAGCCGCGTTGCTGGAAACCACGGTGACCGTGCTCCCCGCCTTGCTGATCGATACGATAATCGGCTTCGTTAGCGATCCGGGAACATTCGTTGAAGTGAAGGTGAGGCTGGGGCTGCCGCCGGTGAGCTTTAGCGTGAAATAACCGATATAGATATAAGGCTGACCACTACTGCCGCGAGGATCACCCGAATCGCTGGTTTGCCACAGATCCTCGTACAGAACCGTGTTCGTGTTGAAGGACGAGTCCGGATTAAAGCCGGCATTCCCATAGTAACTGCTGCTGTTGAGAGTTGGCTCAACGTAAGCCTCCCAAGATTTGCTGTTATCCAGCAATCCATTCCCGGCCGAAGGCGCGACCAGCTGTGTGAGCGTTGATTCTGTGGTGTTATCAATTGATTGTTTTGTCGGCCCGGTTGGCGCTAAGGAACCTG
>DATEGR010000542.1:0-8684 GCA_035279985.1 Verrucomicrobiia bacterium | reverse complement strand
GCAACGCCGACGGAAATCAAACAGTTGGATTTGCATTTCCAAAACGCCGGCGCGGCACTGGGCGAACTGGCGATCAGCGGCCCGCTGGACCTGGCCAAAATGGAAGGCAGCCTGGACGTGGCGTTGCGGGGCGTTGACCAGCGGTTGCTGAATCTGGCCGGCGCCGCGCGCGGCATGGATTTTGGCTCGACGACCATTACCTCCACGAATCAAATCACGTTCACGAATTCCGGCAAGACCATCGCCGCGACCGGCCGGCTGGTCGCAGACAAATTCCAGGTGACGCGCGCGGGACAGACCACGCCGGTATTGAATTTCAACGCCGATTATGCCGTCACGGTGGACAATGCGGCCCAGAAGGCGCTCCTGCACGTTCTCGCCTTGAATGGAACGCAGGATGGCCGCGTACTGCTGTCGGCGCGCCTGTCCCAGCCCATGGATCTGGCATGGGGGAACAGTGCCGGCGGTGTCGGCAATTCCGCACTCGACCTGGATGTAACCAATTTGAATCTCGCAGATTGGCGGCTGTTTCTTGGGAACACGGTGACGGCCGGCGACATGAATCTGCACCTGACATTTTCTTCCCGGCAGGGCGGTAAACAGCTTGGGTTCGACCTGCATTCGCAGATCAACGATCTGGCAGCCGCAATCGGCAGCAATCAAACTTTCCAGGCGACGGTGAATTTGCAGGCGCAGGGCGAGGCGGAGGATTTCAGGCAGCTCAAGTTGAACGGATACCAGCTGCAAATCAGCCGGCAACGCCTCCCGCTGCTCGCCGTGTCGGGATCCGGCTCCTACAACCTGGCCGACGCGAGCGCGGACGCGCAGGTCGCCCTGGAGGCTTCGCTGGCCGGGTTGGGCGAGGCCTTTCCGCAGCCAGACACCAAAATTTCGTCCGGCACCGTCAAGTTGAATGGCCGAGTCACGCAGCAGCAAAACACACAGACGGTCACAGGCCAGCTGGCGCTGGCGGATTTGACCGGAGAGATCGGGAAAAATTCTTTCCACGACTTCGGCAGCACGATGGACCTGGCTGTCAGCCGCACGCCGGAACGGATCCAAATTCAAAAACTCAACGGCGCCCTCACCCAAAACGGAAGCGCGAGGGGGGATTTCGCCGTGACCGGTGCTTTTGAACCTGCCCGGCAGACGGTGCAACTGAGTGCTAAACTTTCTGGTTTCAATCAGGACGGGCTGCGTCCCTTCCTTGAACCATTGCTGGCCGGCAAGCAACTGGTTTCCATCGTCGTCAATGGCAACGCCTCCGTCCAGTACGCGCCGAACAGCAGTTCCGCCATCAAAGCCGATTTGCAGGTGACCAACCTCGTCGTTCATGATCCCCAAGGACAGTTTCCGGCGACACCGTTGGAGGCCCGGTTGCAGATTGATACTTCATTGCAAAAGCAATCCGCCGACATCCACCAATTCCAAATCGGCCTGACACCCAGTGACCGCGCTCAGAACCGGGTTCAATTACAAGGGCAGGTAGAATTTTCCCAACCCAAAGCCGTCCAGGGGAACCTGACACTCTCGTCGGATGGAATTGACCTGACGCGCTATTACGATTTGTTCGCCGGCGGCGCGAAGGCGCCCGGGAAGACCATTCCAGCAACTTCACCCGCCACCCCGGCTTCAACCCCGGCCGATCAGGAATCGCCGCCGATGAGCCTGCCCCTGCACAACTTCAAGCTGGCGGCGGATATCAGGCAACTTTACCTCCGCGAGGTCGCCATCACCAATTTTCAAACCTCGGTCAAAATCGACGGTGGCCGGGTGCAGGTAAAACCGTTCCAACTTGTACTGAATGGCGCACCGGCGAGCGCCTCGGCGGATCTGGACCTGAGCGTGCCCGGCTACAAATACAATTTCGCCCTGGATGCCGACCAGGTGCCGTTCGGGCCGCTGGTGGATACGTTCGCGCCGGACCGCCAGGGCCAGTTGGGAGGGACATTGACCACGCACGCAAAAATCGCCGGCGCGGGCACGACCGGAGAAAATTTGAAGAAGAACCTCACCGGGCAGTTTGAGGTTGACGCCACCAACTTGAACCTGTCCGTGATTAATGTCCGGAGTGAGGTGCTCAAATCGTTGATCAATGTGATTGCAACGGTACCGCAACTTTTAAGCAATCCCGAAACTGCTGTCGTCTCGCTGCTGACCCGTGCGACAGGACTAAAGAAAGACGGATTAATGAACCAGCTTCAGCAATCGCCGATCCAGACGATTACCGTGCAGGGCGGGGCGGGGGAGGGTCGCATCAACCTCCAATTAGCCGTCGTGCAAAGTGACGCATTTGAAGCCGACGCCACCGGCACCATCGGCCTGGCGCCCGTATTGACCAATTCCACCATCAATATACCGGTGACGATTTTGCTCAGCCGCTCCATTGCGGGTCAGCTCAATCTGGCTGCCGCCAACACGTCGGCTACCGGCGCGTACGTGCCATTGCCGCAATTTTTTACGATGACGGGCACCTTGGGTAATCCGGGTAAAAAGATCAACAAAGTCGCGCTGGTCGGCCTGACGGTGCAATCCGTGGGTAATAGTTTGTTAAAACCATCAAACGGGAATCCGTCGCCGGTGGGAAATCTACTGAACCAATTGCTGCATCGGTAATTTTGTTTTTTACGCCCGCCCTCATCCTGGCCTTCTCCCCCGCGAGAAGGAGCAGCAGGCGCACGTTCCTGATTTTGTGGATGCCCGTCCGGCGAATCCCGGTGTGCGAATTTTCAAATGGGCGGCAGACGATTCCCCCTCTCCTGGAGGAGTGGGCCGGGGTGAGGACGATTGTTTAATTCTAATTCTGCACTCCGCATTCCGAATTCCGCAGGGACTCTTTTCTTGAATTCATTTTGGGATGGACGAACGAGTCGAGGAACAAGTCGAGGAACACACTTGCTGCAAGGTAGTAAACAGAGCATCCTGCGGAAAATCATGAAATATAAATATCGTGCTCATGTGACGCCGACAACTCGTGGGCCAAAGCATAAACATTTTAACGACCGGGAAGAGCTTCTTCTCCATTTTGCTCAAATGAGAAAATTGCCGGATGAAATTTATTCGCGTGAAGCGGGTGGAAATTTAAAAAAAGGCGACACGCTTGATGGGATTTGCAGAGAGATCAAATTAAGAACGCAAATTATAGAACTCAAAAAGGAGCTTCAAAAGGTTAGCTCGGCAAAGCTAAAATAATTTGACGACATGAAAGTAAATCGTTGGGTTTGGGTTTTTCCAATTGCTCTGCTTGTTGTAACAGCCCTCCGTTTGTCTGCTCAACAAACCAACGCCGATAGAAAGCTATTTGAAGAAACCAGAGCCAAAGCGGAAAAAGGAGATGCAATAGCAGAATATAACCTTGGCGTGATGTATGAAAATGGCCAAGACGTATCCAGAGATTATACCGAGGCAATGAAATGGTATCGTAAATCTGCTGGGCAGGGATACTTGGACGCGCAAAATAATCTCGGTGGAATGTATTTTAAAGGTGAAGGTGCGCCGCAGGATTTTGTCGAGGCCGCCAAATGGTATCGCAAAGTCGCCATTCGAGGTGATGCAGGTGGACAATATAACCTCGGCTTGATGTATTATAAAGGACAAGGCGTGCCACAGGATTATGTCGAGGCCGCTAAATGGTATCGCAAAGCAGCAAATAAAGGGCTTATTCAAGCACAGGCCAGCCTCGGCCCTATGTACGTCAAAGGTGATGGAGTGCCGCAAGATTATGTCATGGCTTATAAGTGGTTTAACCTTGCTGCGGCACAAGGAGACAGCTACGCCATTTCTAATCGAGATGAAGTCGCAAAATTTATGGCTTCATCTCAAATCGCTAAAGCACAACAACTCACCCGCGAATTTAAGCCCGGCCAAGAAGAGTCTGACGATTCCAATTTAGCGGACAATCCAACAGCCACCGGCACAGGCTTTTTCATTACAGACGATGGTTATTTGATTTCAAATTATCATGTGGTCAAGGATGCCACGAAGGTTCGTTTGCTCGCGAGCGCGGGTTTGATTGACGCCAAAGTGGTTCAGGTGGATGCGGCCAATGATCTGGCTTTGTTGAAGGCAGACGGGCGATTTGCACCGATGCCCATTGCCGCCAGCCGTACGGTGGCTCTGGGCGGCACGGTTGCGACGGTCGGTTTTCCCGACATCGGTTTGCAGGGGTTCGCGCCCAAGCTGGCCAAGGGGGAAATCGCGTCGCTGTCCGGCGCGAGTGATGACCCGCGCTATTTTCAAATCAGCGTGCCGGTGCAGCCGGGCAATTCGGGCGGGGCGCTGGTGGATGAGCGGGGCAACGTGATCGGCATCGTGTCGGCCAAACTGGATGCGGGCGCGGCGCTGGCGGCGAGCGGGGCGTTGCCGGAGAATGTCAATTACGCGGTCAAGAGCAGCTTTCTATTGAGTTTCCTCGAATCCGTGCCGGACGTTTCGGCCAAGCTCAAAACGCCGAACACCAAGGATGAGAAGTTTGGGGACGTGGTGAAGTCGGCGCAGGCCGCGGCGGTGCTCGTTCTCGTTTATTGAGTAGGAGACGACGTAAGGAGTCTCTGATTAAAATGAGTCTCGTTACCTCGACTCCTACAAAAGCAGCGGTGCTGGTTTACTGAACTGCGCTGACGCGAATGGTCGCGAATCAGATTTCCAATTCGTGTTAATTCGTGAAATTTGAGTCAAAATGTGTCTGCAGGATCGCTTCTTGCCATCCAACTTCTTTTTTTCCTAACCTTTTCGGATGAATTTAGCCACCGCTTTCGCCACCTCGGTAGAAAAACGGCGTGAGAAAATTGCCATTTATTGGGGAGAAAAGGAATTCAGCTATGCGACAATCTTCGGGCAGGTCTGTGCGTTGGCGGCGGCACTGACGAATAAATTCGGCGTGAAGCCCGGCGACCGCGTGGCGCTGTGGGTGAAGAATTGTCCGGAATTTGTGCCGGCGGTGTTCGGCATCCTGTCGGCCGGCGGCGTGGTGGTGCCGATTAACAATTTCCTGAAGTCCGCCGAGGTCAGTTACATCCTGAACGATTCCGCCGCGAACGTGCTCATCACCGACGCGGAACTGGCGGCGCATTTTGAAGCTTTAAAAGCGGCCCGACCATCGTTGAAACTTTTGCGCATTGATGAGTTCGCCATACTCCGAACTCCGAACTCCGAACTCCGAACTCCTCCAACTCAAACCGAATCGGACCTCGCGGCGTTGCTTTATACGTCCGGCACGACCGGCCATCCGAAGGGCGCGATGCTCACTCACGGCAATTTTCTCCATAACGTGGCGAGTTGCGTGGAGGCGCTCAAAGTCCAGGAAGACGAACGGGTAATTGTGGCCTTACCACAATTTCACAGCTTTATGTTCACGGTCGGCACGTTGTTGCCGATGCTGTGCGGCGGCGGGATTTTACTCCTGAAAACCCTCCATCCGTTCAAGCAGGTGTTGGAGGACATTGCGCGGCATCGGGGCACGATCCTGCCGGCGGTGCCATCATTTTATCGGGCGCTCCTGGCGGTGCCGGAGTTCGGCAAGCTGCCGTTGCGCCTGTGTATCAGCGGCGGCGCGCCGTTGCCGGTGGAGGTTTTCAACGCGTTCACGCGACAGTTTCCGTTTCCGCTCCGCGAGGGTTACGGCCCGACCGAAAGCAGCCCGGTGGCCACGGTGAATCCAATTTATGGTGTCAACAAGCCCGGCTCCATTGGCAAACCGATTCCGAACGTGGAATTAAGCATCCGCAATGAGGCCGGTCATGAATTGGCCGTCGGTGAAACCGGTGAAATCTGCATCCGCGGTGGCAACGTAATGCGAGGCTATTGGAATCAACCCGAAGAAACGGCGAAGGTTCTGCGTGGCGGCTGGCTTTACACCGGTGACGTGGGGCATTGCGACGTGGATGGCTATTACTTCATCACCGACCGCAAAAAGGACATGCTGTTGGTCAACGGCATCAACGTTTATCCGCGTGAGATTGAGGAAATTATTTATCAATTTCCCGGCGTGAAAGAAGCGGCGGTGGTCGGAATGCCGGACCCGCGGAGAGGCGAGCAGCCGGTGGCGTTCGTGTCGGCGATCGAAGGTCAAACGCTGGACGAACGGGCATTATTGCAGTTCGTTCGCGAGAGACTGGCCGATTACAAGGTACCCAGACGCGTCATTTTCATGCCGGTTTTGCCCCGGAATACGACGGGCAAAATCCTCAAAACCGCCCTGCGCCAGCACCCCATCAATTGAAACGTTCACCGTCACAGCTGATTGGTATGTAATAAGTTACATTTCAACCTTTTCCGAGTTGACGCGGGTGGATTACCAACAGTAAGCTTCTATGACCGTCCGGCGCATGATGCGCGGGGCAAAAAATAATCTTATGGCTGAAGGATATTGCGTTAAATGCAAGGCCAAGAAGGAAATCGCTAATGGCGTTGAGGAAGTCATGAAGAACGGGCGCAAGGCGATCAAGGGCAAATGCCCGACTTGCGGTACGGTCATGTTCAAGATTTTAGGGGGCAAAGCGGCTCCAGCCAGTACGTCAACCGTCACCCCCCCGGCTACAAGCTGATATGCCGCAACAGCTCGCCTATGTCATCGTCACCCCCTATTCGCTCTACAAATCGCGCACGGGTGGAATTCTAAGCCGGTTGATCTCCCGCACGGGCCTGGACCTGGCCGCCATGCGGATGTTTGCTCCCGGTCCCGAACTGGCGAAGGAATATGCCGCAACCATCGTATCGGCGCAGGACCCCCAGGACCGGAAAATCCAGGAGTTGCTTCGCGAATACGTCCTCGAAAATCTGTCGCCGGATCCCAAAACCGGCCGGCGACGGCGCGTATTGGTAATGGTTTTCCAAGGCGACGAAGCCGTGCGCAAAGTCCGGTCCGTCGTCGGCAATTTAAGTCCGGACCGGCGCGGCGGCGAAACCATCCGGGATACCTACAGTGATTTGATCATGGACGATAACGGAGGGGTTCGCTATTTCGAGCCCGCCGTGCTGGCCTCACCGACCGAGCAGGAGGCAGAAGCCAAGTTGAAATTGTGGGCGCGTTATTCGGATGTGGACGGCGGCGTGCTGGAAAATGTCATTGCCTATTCGCCGGGACAGGTGTGCGAGCGCACCCTGGTGCTCATCAAGCCGGATAATTTCAAATTTCCCACCGGCCGGCCCGGCAATGTAATCGATTTCTTCTCGCGCACGGGGCTTTATATCGTCGGCGTCAAGGTGTTGCACATGAGTCTGGCGCAGGCGATGGAATTTTACGGACCGGTCCACGAAGTCCTGCGCACGAAGCTCAAGGACGGCATTGCCGAACGCGCCGGGAATATTCTCGAAAAGGAGCTGGGCTTCAAAATCCCGCCGGTCCAGCAGCAAATGCTTGGCGATGTGCTCGGCCCGCTCCATGGCGACAACCAGTTTGATAACATCATGCGATTCATGACTGGTTTCACGCCATCCGAACGCAAGACGGAAGCGGAACGCCGGCTGCCGGGCTCGCAAAAATGCATCGCCCTGGTTTACGAGGGTGTGAATGCCGTCAGAAAAATTCGCGATGTGCTTGGTCCCACCGATCCTTCCAAGGCGCCGGCCGGCTCCATTCGCCGCGAGTTCGGTTCCAATATCACCATCAATGCCGCACACGCCAGTGATTCCGTTGAAAACGCGCAACGTGAAATGAAGATCGTCAATCCCGGAGAAAATAATTTCCGGCAGGTGGTCGAGGAAAGCTACGGAAAATTGTAAGCGCGCAATTTCTTCAGCAAACGCGCGTCGGCGGCGGGAAATTCGAAATCATCCAGTTCGGTTTTGTCAACCCAGCGAACGGCCGCACCGGCCAGTGGCCGCGGCTCGCCGTCAAGCAGGTGGCAGACGAAGAATTTCAAGCATACACTTTTTTCCGCGTAACTGTGAGAGACGGTTTCAAACAGTTCGCCCACCGAGACCTTCACGCCCAGTTCTTCGTGCACTTCACGGGCGAGGCATTGCTCGAAGGTTTCGTCCGGTTCCCGCTTGCCGCCGGGAAATTCCCAGAGCCCGCCCAAATGAGAGTTCGCCGGGCGCCGGGCGATAAGAATCTTGCCACGTCGAAAAACCAGCGCAGCCGCCACGTCGACCGGTTTTTTAGCGTCCGACACTTTTATAAACCCAGCCCCGGCGTTCCATCTCGCCGCGGTCAAAGAGATTACGGCCATCAAACATGATGGGATGCGACAGCGATTTGCGCGCGCGTTCGAGGTCAAGCTGCTTGAATTCGTCCCATTCGGTGGCCACGACCAGCGCGTCGCAACCCTCGGTCACGGTGTTCATGTCATCCACGTACGTCACATTTTTTAATATCTCCCTGGCCTTGTTCATGGCTTTGGGGTCGTGGACGCGTAACAGGGCGCCTTCTTTTTGCAGGCGCTGGCAAAGCTCGATCGCCGGCGACATGCGCACGTCGTCCGTGTTTTGTTTGAACGCCAGCCCGAGCAGGCCAATGGTCTTGTCCTTGAGCACCCAGAGCGTATCCACGATTTTTTTCATGAATCGCTCCATCTGCTGGGCGTTGATTTTTTGGACTTCCTTCAGGAGGCCGAAATCGTAACCGACCTGTTCGGCGATTTTGATGAAGGCGCTCAGGTCTTTGGGAAAGCAACTGCCGCCAAAGCCGAGGGAGGCATTGAGAAAACGGCGGCCGATGCGGTCATCCATGCCCATGCCGTGCG
>DATEGR010000541.1:0-6900 GCA_035279985.1 Verrucomicrobiia bacterium | reverse complement strand
GATCGCCGCGCGAAATCAATGCGTAGGCGATGCCAATGACCAGCAGGAAGGCGCCCAGCAGTGTGACGTAGCCGCCGAACGCCGGCAGCTTTTCGCTGATGCCCAGTGCGGCAAAGGCCCGTGCCGGAAAGAAGGTAAACGTGACGCCGAGCAGAAGGTCGTAAAAGGCGGCGATGGTGAAGAGGGCCCGATAATACCTTTCTTTGGCGGGTTTCATGCCATAACTTTGTAGCAATCAATTCCAGGAAATCAAATGAAATCTAATCCAAATCTTTTCCTCGCCTGGCTCTGGATTCTGCTCGGGTTCGTGACCGGCATGGTGCTGGGCTTGTGCTTCCACCACGAAAACTGGCTCGGCGGTTATGGCAGCTTCAAACGCCGGATGTATCGACTCGCGCACATTTCCCTGTTCGGCCTCGGCGCGGTAAACCTGCTGTTCTGGCTGACGATGCAAAATATTTCACCGGCGGGTCAGCTTGCCAGCATCGCGTCCGGGACGTTCATCCTCGGCGCCGTCACCATGCCGATTTGCTGCGTGATCATGGCGCATTTCCCGAAGGCGCAGCTGATTTTCGCCGTGCCGGTGGTGAGCCTGATTACTGGCGGAACTTTGACTTTACTGGAGGTAACCAAACTATGAACACCAAAAAACGCATCGGTTTCATCGCCATGAGTGGCGTGCGCGCCCACAACGAAGAACTCACCCGGCTTGGCCTCACTCTGCCCGGTTTCGTGGACCGGAATAAAATCATCGCGTCGCTCCCCAGCCTCGGCCTCCTGACGCTCGCCGGACTGACGCCGGATAATTTTGAAATCGCCTACTACGAAATCGCCGATCTAAACAAGTTGCCGGAGTTGCCGACTGACTTTGACCTCGTCGCCATCAGCACCTTCACGGCGCAATTTTATGAGGCGTGCGACGTTGCCGATTTTTACCGGGCGCGCGGGATTCCCGTCGTCATGGGCGGCATCACGGTGTCGTCGCTGCGCGAGCAGACAAAGGAACATTGCACCAGCGTCGTCATCGGCGAAGGCGAACCGCTCTGGCCGGAAGTGCTCGCCGATTTCGAGCGCGGCGAGCTGAAGCCGTTTTATTCCACGAAACACGAATATGATTTTGCCGACGCCCCGATGCCGCGCTTTGATTTGCTGGCGCCACAAAAATACAACCGCCTGACCGTGCAAACGAGCCGCGGTTGTCCGCACAAATGTGAATTTTGCGCGAGTTCCATTCTGCTGACGCCGCGTTACAAGGTGAAACCGGCCGAAAAGGTCATCGCCGAAATCCGCGAGATCAAAAAAATCTGGCCCAAACCATTCATTGAGTTTGCCGACGACAACAGCTTTGTTCACCACGAACACTATAAAAAACTGCTGCGCGAACTGGCGGAAGAAAGAGTCCGCTGGTTCACCGAGGCCGACGTAAGCATGGCCGACGACGATGAATTGCTCGGTCTGATGCGCGATTCCGGTTGCCAGCAGGTCCTCATCGGTTTGGAAAGTCCGCGTCGCGCCAACCTCAACGGTATCGAACTTAAGAACAACTGGAAGGCCCGCCAACAGGACCATTACCAGGCCGCCATCACCAAAATCCAGTCCTACGGCATCACCGTCAACGGCTGTTTCATCCTCGGCCTCGACGGCGATACGCCGCAAACCTTCGAGGACGTGCTGGATTTTGTGCGTGACGCCGGGCTTTACGAAGTGCAGGTGACATTTCAAACCGCCTTTCCCGGCACGCCGTTATATGCGCGGTTGAAATCAGAAGGCCGCATCCTCCGCGATAACGCATGGGAGCTTTGCACATTGTTCGACATCAATTTCCGTCCGAAAAACATGAGCGTTGAAAAACTGCAAAGCGGCTTTTTGAAACTGGTGAAGCAACTTTATTCCGCCAGGGAAACCCAGGAACGGCGGGCAAATTTCAAACGCAGACTGAAAACGTCACCGAATTTTGGCCGGCACGCGGTGCGGCGGGAGCAAATGCTCGCGGCGTAGAAACGCGCAACATTTTTCAGGGACGGTTGCATTGTTTCCCATCCTGAAAGCAAACCAAAAAAAGCAAACTATGAAAACACGCATCATGAAGCCATCAGTAGCCCGCACCTGCACAGCCATGGCCGCGTTGTTCGCGGTCATGTTGTTCCTCGCCGGTTGTGTCGTCACCTCCATCTACCCGTATTATACCAGCAAGGATCTGGTTTTTGATCCGGCTTTGCTCGGCAACTGGGTGGAGGCGGGCCAGACCAATGAAACCCCCGAGTACGTGAGGTTCGAACCGATGGGGACAAACGGTTATTGGGCGACGGCGTTGGGCGGCGGCGAGACCAACAGCTTCGAGGTGCACCTGTTCCGGTTGAAACAACAGTTGTTTCTCGACACCTGCCCGACCAACCGCTCGCTCGACTTTGTGCCGGTCCATCAGGTGTCCAAAGTCACGCAAATCGGGCCGGAGATCGAAACCGCCAACCTGAATTACGACTGGCTCGCCAAATTGGTGGAGCATCACCCCAACGCGATCCGGCACATGGTGTTGCGCGAAAAAGCCGGGGACGAACAGGGTGGCCGGATTATTCTGACTGCCGACACAAAAGAATTGCAGCGGTTCATACTCAAATACGTCAATAACACGAATGCCTGGAAAGAACCAACGCAGTTGAAGCACCGGAACTGAACGAAGTCCTGACCGTAAATGCCGGTCGAAATTTAAACGGACATTAAAACATCGCCGAAGCGTGAAAATTGCCGGTGGCTTCGCGCTCATGCTCGGCCGCCATGCGGGTGGCTGGTGGCTGCGCGAGGTTGAAGCGAAATATCTCAAATTGCAATCGTCCGAACCGACCGCGCCATGAGCCGGAAACGAAATTTTTGAATCTCAACCAAAAACTGAAAGAAGCTGATAACAATGAAAAAGATTGTCGTTTTTTTGTTGCTGGCGTTTTTGTTGGCCGGCTGCCAGACAAACACGTTTACGTGTAAACATTTTCCCGAACGGGTTACCCGAATCCATACCATCGGGCTTTTGCCGCAGGTTCATACCGCAATACTGAACACCTATTTCGGGAAGGATCCTTCTCCGGTGCCGCTTCCTGAAGAACAGCAAATCCGGTCGGAGTTAATCGCTTCAACCATTGATCAATTGCAGCAGCGCGGTTTTGTGGTCAAAGAAGGCTCGGTTCCTGATGGCACAAACCAGATGTGGAATGGCCTCATGATTCAACAAGCCTGTTCAACGTTGCCCTCCAAAGCAGCGCGACCGGACGCAAAAGAAATCGCAGATGATATGAACGTGAACGGTTTGATTTTTCTGTATGGCACGGCCTATAAAAGCACCCCGCACCGGCAGAAGATCACGACGACACAGAATATAATCGCTTTCATCACACTTCCCGTAATTCCGGCGGGGCCACCGCTCCCGATGGAGCCGTGGCAGGAAGCCGGCGTGCAAATCGCGCTGGTGGACGGTGAAACAGGAGACGTAATATGGACGACGGCCGACACTTTTGATGATTTTGAAAAGAACCAACCATCGAAAGCGGTTGAAAACCTGTTCAACCGGTATCCAAAACCAAAACCCTGAAAAGGAGCACGCCTTGAAGCTCGAACTCTCCATCCTCGTCCTCGCGCCGCCGAGCGCGTGGCGGCTCATCCGAAAATCAATGAAGTTTTCGTGGATGGCAAACCTTATGCTGAAGCTATGAAACAATAAATTGTTGTTCTATGAAGCATCCCGCCCAACTCTTTTGGAAGCCGTTGATTTTTGCCGTCGGTGGGCTGGTGCTGATTGGGCTGGTTTCCGGCTGCAAGACGACCTTCCGGACGGTGGACGAACGGTTCATGGCGCAACCGGCGGCTCACCGGGACGTGCAAATTCTGCCAATATGGTTCGCAGGCGCTGGAAATATTGACCATTCGCTCTCGACCAATGACTTGCGGATACTTTGCCGGCAAACGGGCAAGGAGTTGACGCGCACAATCCAACGAGTGCTTCGGGCGAACGGTTACACAATCGTCGGGCCGGTTCAAGTATTGTACGGCGATGAAATGTCCTCCCAAACGGCGGCGGAAACCTGGCGATCACTTGAAGTTGTGCGGTTGGATTTTTGCGAAAATTTGCTGGGGCAATATCCTTCTTTTGCCGACAGCCGTCCGCTGACATTCCAGACCAATACGACACTCGGCTTCTTTCGCTACATGGCAACCGGGAACCACGCCAGACTTGAACACAATCCGTTTCATCACCAGATGACTCCTGCGCTCACCAACGTGTTAACGCGGATCGGCACGACCAACTCGGAGGCGGTCTTGCTGGTGGACACCAAGGCGTTCTTTGAATCGGACCGCAAGCAAACAAAGCGCACAATCTGGAATTGGACCGGCGGCGGACTGCTCGCTGTCACAGAAGTCGGGATTAACGTGGCATTCTTTGCGGTCGCCGCGTTGGCCGAAGCATCCGGTCCCCCTCCTCCCCTCTGGGTGGATCCTTTCTGGCATTCGGACAATTCCCTCCAGCACAGCATCGCGCTGGTGGATGTTCACACGCGCGAGGTGCTCTGGCTTAACCGGGAGGAGTTCGAACACCAGGATCCTCGTGATGCGCAGAATCTTGCGGACACCGTGACGGGAACACTGGCGGATTTGCCGCCGATATCCCCGATATCCCACCGATAAATCGACCTCAACAAAACGAGTTCCGGCGGAATGTCCGTCAGCCAGTGACCAGGTCTTCAGGTTTTCACCTTGTGAAACCTTGCACCTCCGCCGACCGGTTAGTGTCGACTGGTTTGGTTTCTCAACCGGCAACTTTTATGTCGGCGAGAACACCGTGAATCTTCGATTCGGCCGGTTGCGAACCAGCCGATTGATTGACTGAGGAATCGGAAGGATCGGCAAGCAAGCCTTGAATGGCCTGGAGCATGATCGAGGGCGTGCAGGAGTCCTTGAGAAAACGTTTGTTCGCGCGCTCCAGCACATACTCCTCCGTCGCGGCGATGATGGAACCGGTGGAGAAGATGACGACGCGGGCCGAACTCAGACGCGGAGTCGAGCAGATGAACTTGAGCACGTCCACACCGTTGAATTTGGGCAACAGCAGGTCGAGCACCACCAGGTCGGGTGTCAGCCGGCCAAGCAGCTTCATCGCTTCCAGGCCATCCCGGGCCGATTCCACGTGATAGCCGCCCTGCTCCAGTCGGGTGCGGTACGCCGCCAACACGACGGGATTATCCTCGATAAAAACAATGGTCTGGTTTTTTGCGGCGGATGAACCAGCCGACGGGTTGGCCGATGCAACGTCGCCGGGAACCAAACGTTCGGCGAGCAATTCCTGAACCGTCTGGAGGATAATGGCCGGCGTACAGGAGTCTTTCAGAAGCCGCCGGTGTGCCCGTTCCCAAACATATTCCTCGGTACCTTCCACTATGGAATTGGTGGAAAGCATGATGACGGGCACTGCGTTGAGGCATGGATTGGAGTGGATATACTTGAGAACCTCTCCTCCATTGAATCTGGGCAACATCAGGTCAAGGATCACCAGATCCGGTACGAAACGGGAAAGGAGCCTCATCGCTTCCAAGCCATCGGTAATCGCCTTGATTTGAAATCCCTCCCGTTCAAGCGGCATCCGATAAGCCGTCAGCACGACCGGATCGTCTTCGATAAAGACGATGGTCTTGGATTTTGCGATTCCCACGTTCATCTTTCCATGCATCTACCGGCAATCGCCTGCTCAACATTTCTACGAGGCTCTTGCTCCGCCGATAAAGCAGCAGTGGATGTGCCAATTTGAAGAGATTATTTGCCGGGCTTGAGATTCCAACTCATCCACCAAGCCATTCATTTGGAATGGCTTGTGTCTCGAATCGACTTGAGCCGCCTGGCAGCTGCCCAGTGCATATCGTCGGCACCGGAGTGCAGCAAGCCCGAATGACTCAACCGATAGATGCCTTACGGCTGCGATACCCGTTTAACCAATGGATTCTTCCCCGGTTCGCCAGCTATGCCAGTAATCTTCAAGTCGCCGGCAAAACGAGGCGGGTTTCTCCGCGTAAAAACGCGCGCCGAGCGCAAAAGCGGCGGACCGCAGTTCCTTTTGGCGCATATCAATCAATTCGTCCAGTGCCCTGACTTCCCGGGCATATCGGCGGGCACAGCGGCTGGCAACGAATTGCCTGAGCATGACCAAATCATGATCGTCGCCAAGATATTGGCTCAACAGTTTCATTTCACCGACCGCAGTTTGCAGTCTTTCCGGCTGGATCGAATGAAGCAGGCGGAGTTGATGCCAGAGGTCCTGCACGTGTTTCCGCCACTGATGAAGATTCTTCGGCGATGTTTGGCTAAGCGCCATTTCGTACGTCTTCCGCCCGTCACCGTAACTTTCCTGCAATCCCGGTTGAATGGCGGTCCAGCCGTTCGCCTTGATTTTCAAATCCCCGGCGCCCCGGTTTATTTTCCGCAACAGGCGGCCGACCGCCGCCACAGATTTGCCTTTCCTGAACTCGCGGACCTCGTTGCGGCAATTTTGGCTCAAAACTTTTTCAATTCCGGCAAACGGCCGGACGGGCAGCCGGTTCTGGAAATGCCCGATCAATCGTTCGAGCGCCTGGGGCCGGACACGCGCGTCGCGGGGGTCCTGCAGGCGCTTCGCGGCCGCGCGCAATGTCTTCACGCGCTTGCGGTAGGCATTCGCACCCATTTTCCCCCGGACCAACCCCAGGGTCGCGCGCACCTTTTTGATCTCTTTACGCACGCGATGTATGGCATCCAGCCGGTCACACTTCCGCAAGTGGCCCAGCGCCTTTCCGATCCGCTCGCGGCTCAAGCGCCGCACCGCCCGGGTCGGCGATTCCGTCTTTTTGAAATGAAAGGCCATGTGCCGCCGGAGTTTTTCAGTGATGG
>DATEGR010000540.1:0-3018 GCA_035279985.1 Verrucomicrobiia bacterium | reverse complement strand
GAAATTGCGGAAGCGCCCGCGCTGACGGTCGAAGGCGTGGTTCAGGAACGCGGCGTAGGTGGCGGCCCGCGCACCGAGTTGCGGCGAACCGTGCCCCAGCTTTTTCAGCATCAAGGCCAGCACCAGGGCGCGGGCGTTGTCGTCCGTGCAATAGCCTTCGGCAAAATTCGGCACGGTGAAGCTCGCGTGCTGGAAAATGCCGGTCGAATCACTCATCCGAAACAGGTGATCCAGCTTCAACTCCGGCAACTGTCCGGGTTGTTCGTCGAGCGTCTTGATGGGTGACGATTTTCGCCCGACGAAACTGTGGTCCTGCCGCGCCTGCTCGAAGGACATCGCATACGATTGCGCCACGCGGCTCCACACCATGTCGCGCCCCAGTTTGTAGGCGTTTTTGCGCATCAAGTGACGCAACGGTTCGTCGCGCAGCAGTTCGACCACGGCGGCGGCAATGGCCCTGCCGTCCTGGAAAGGCACGAGCTTGCCGCGTTCCGCCGTCAACAATTCCGCCGCGTGCCAGTACGGAGTGGATACCACGGCGTTCCCCGCGCCGAACGCATAGGCCAGCGTGCCTGAAGTGGTTTGCGCTTCGGTCAGGTACGGTGTGAGATAAATATCCGCCGCGCCGATGAACCGCATCAATTCCTCCAGCTCGACGAAACGATTGAAGAAGACAACGTGTTTTTGCACGCCGAGGTCTTTGGCCAGCCGTTCCAGGCTCAAGCGGTAAGCCTCACCCTCGTCACGCAGCAAATTCGGATGGGTCTGCCCCAGCACGATGTAAACGGTGTTGGGAAATTCCCGGATGATCTCCGGCAAGGCCCGCAAGGCAAACTCAATGCCCTTGTTCGGCGACAGCAAACCGAACGTGAGCAGCACCTGTTTGCCCGCCACGCCAAACTCGTCCTTGAAAAAATTCGGGTCGGCAAACGGCATGTCCGGAATGCCATGCGGGATGAAATCAATCTTGGCCGCCGGCGTTTGATAAACGTTACGCAGAAATTCCCGGCCGCGTTCGCTCATCACCACCAGCCGGGTGGAATGCCGGATCAACTCGCGCATCACACGCCGTTGTTCCAGGTTTGGCTCACGCAACACCGTATGCAGCGTGGTGACAATGGGCATTTGCAGTTCGCGCAACAGCGCCAGCACATGACTGCCCGCCGGCCCGCCGAAAATGCCGAATTCATGTTGCACGCAAACCACGTCCACGTCTGTGATATTGAGAAAATCCGCCGCCCGCAGGTAGGACGGCAGCTCCTGTTCCGCAATCTCGAAGCGCACCTCGGCCGGGTAATTGTATCCACCCGCAAGGTCGTTGACCGGCACGACCAGGCATTGCGTCGCCGGAAACTCCGCCGACATGGCACAACGCAAGTCCGTCGTGAAGGTGGCAATGCCGCATTTCCTTGGCAGGTAATCGCCGAGAAACGCGACCTTGCGGATAACAGAGGCGGGCTGCATGAATCGTTGGTGGTGGCACAAGCGAACTGGCTTACGCTGACAATTCTTATAATGTACTACGCGACTGCATTTACCAAGAACCAATTCCAGGCTTTAAGGCAGACTCGCTGCTTTGTATGAACTTGTGAGTTCGGGCGAGCACATGACATTTCTTTGGAAATTCAGGATTGAATCGCACAGTGACAAAAGGGCCGGGTTGAAGCCAGGAAACATGTCCCCCCCAAAACAGGGGGTAGCACAATGAGAGAAATCATTTTATAAAATTAGCATGAATGGTTGGAGAAGAGAGAAACAGTTGGTCGGCTTGAAAAGAGGGTTTAACCAGCCAACCCGAAAATGTAGTAAATCAATTGTTATGAAAAATGCCTCTTTTGGACAGATGTCTTATGCTGGAGTCAGTCAAGGGAGTCAAAAGGCTTTTACGCTGATTGAACTCCTGGTGGTCATCGCCATCATTGCGATTTTAGCGGGGATGTTGTTGCCCACTTTGGCGAAGGCCAAGGTGAGAGCCCAGGCGCTCGATTGCATGAGCAATGGAAGGCAACTGATGCTGGGTTGGGTTCAATACACGGTGGATCACAACGACAACATTGTAAATAACTTCCCTCAACCTGCAGTCCTCGTGGAAATCAACAATAAGACCTACCGCAGTTGGGTCAATGACGTTATGGACTGGAGCACAAGTTCGTATGTCACGAATCTTGATGGCATTCGGTTGGCGCCGTTCAACGCTTACGTCGGAGGAAACATTGCCGTTTACAAATGCCCCGCTGACCATTATTTGAGTACGCCTCAGCGATTCGTGCATTGGGTTGCACGGCCACGCTCCTACTCGATGAACTGCTACGTCGGCCCGGCCGACCCTGCCGGCAACGCCGCTGCTTTTGACGAGAACTACCGCAAGTTCTTAAAAAGCGGCAGCATTCTTCATCCGTCGTACTTGTTTGTGACGCTGGATGAACACCCCGACAGCATCAATGACGGGTACTTCCAGCCCTTTTCTACTTTGGCAAACTACCAGACTGAACGCTGGTATGATTTGCCGGCTTCGTATCACGACGGCGCCTGCGGTTTCTCGTTTGCGGATGGACATTCAGAAATCCATAAATGGAAGAGTACAAAAGCCACTATCCTACCCGTGACGCTTACAAAGTATAGCGGGACCACCCTATTCAGTTCCGACCCGAATGCCGAGATTGATGCCACTTGGCTTGCCCAACGCTTGAGTTGGCCAAATTGACGGCGGCCACTGGGTTTTGCGACCATCCGCCATCGGAGATATCAGATGACTTGCGACCATGGCCCTGTCCTGATGGGATAGAGGGGCGTGACAATGCAACCACCAAGCCTTTTTAAGGAGCCTTGCGCGAAGCGTACGGTCCGGACATTTTTCGTGGCCGGGATCGCATTGGCGGCAGCCGGGGTCATCGTGGGGTGTGCGCGATTGCGCCCGGTCGAGACGCGCTCACCGTCACCTCCGGCCAGGCCGGTGGTAATCCCGCGACCGGTGAAGCTGGTATTGCAGGCGGGGCATTTCGAGGTGGGACCGGCCAC
>DATEGR010000539.1:0-4261 GCA_035279985.1 Verrucomicrobiia bacterium | reverse complement strand
CCAGGAAAACGGGCAAGACCACCGGACGCGCAAAATAGAGGAAGGCAATGGTGCCGAGCACAATCAAAACGATTTGCAGCGGGGTCGCCCTGGCTGCCGTGACGGCGATCCGTTCAGCGGTCGGTGGTTGGCCGTTGAACGCGTCGGTCGGCGGCGCCACTGCAACCGGCGAGTCATCCTTGGCTGCAAAGGGCCGGGTTATCGTGGCGGCGTCCATATATTTAATGTGTCTGTGAGACCATCAACGTGATCGCGCGCGGAAGGCCAGCCAGATGGAGCCAGCCGCTTGCGCGCCTTTCAACACCATCTGGAACCAGGAAGGTTTCACGCCGGCGTTCGCGCGCCGGCCACGCCGGAAGGCCGCCAGGCCCGCCAACAACAGTGCCACCGCCGAGGCAATCGAGCCGAAGGACTTGACGCGGCCAGTGAGCGTGCGAACGCCCGCCGTTAGCGCGACCCATTCCCGCACCAATTGGGCGCGATTGAGTTCGCTTTCCGCGATCAATAATTGTTTCCGTGATTCAAGCGGATTCAGTCGAGGATGGTTTCCAAACATGCACGGTCCTTTCTCAATTGCTCGAGCGTTGCCGGAAGCGTTTTCCAATCGCGCTGGAGCGCGGTGATGCGCCAGTAAAAAAACAGGGCGATGACCGCGTAGAGGTCGGCCAATACCAGAAGCACCGTAACCGGTGAGATTTTCCACAACAAAACCACAAGGGCGACGGTCAGCGCGACCCCGGCAAGAAAGACGAATACCGCCACGCCAAGGGTCAGAAGGATGGCGTACAGGAGGCGCTCGCGCTCCTCCTGCACTTCCACCATCAACAATTCCAGGCGGTTCTCGCCGATGGTCAATAACCGCCGCGCGAAATGCTTCGACGTCGTCGCCATCTGTGGAAGTTGGGCGGCGGCTGGTTCCATGACGGGATCAGTCATCATGGCGGGAACACCGGCGGGCGACGAAATAACCGATGAGCGCGCCAACCCCGAGGGCGATGCCGATGGCTTGATAAGGATGCTCGTGCACGGCCTGGTCGGTGGCTTTGGCGCCCTCGACCGCCTTCTCTTTAACCCGGCCATAGATTTCCTTGCCGCGTTCCAATGCGGCAGCGAGACGTTTGCGGGCATCCCCGACTTTTTCGCCCGCCACGTCGGCGGTGGCGGCCATCAAGGCACGCGCATCTTCGGCGAGCGTGCCCATGTCATTGCTCTTTTCTTCTGTTTGTTTGTTCATATTGGTCTGTCCTTTCGTCGGTTTTGTTGGTTTGCCGTAAATGGCCCGCGCGGAGGGAACTGGTGTTGCCGCTCACTTCCGGGCGAATCCTTCGCATCCTTGCCTGTTACCACCCGGCTAGTCTTTGGATTTATCGTCATGTCCTTTGTCCGCCTGTTTTGCTCCGTTGTTTCCACTCGGGGCTGACTTTTCCCTGGCAGTCTGTTTGGGCACCTGCTGCGCTTTCGTGATCGGTGGCTGGATAGACTTTTCCTGTTTCACCGGTTGTTTAGTGGCATTCTGTCCGGTTGGTTCTTTAACCGCCGGGGGATGATTCCCTTCAGGCTTGGGGTCCGAATTGACAGAGGCGGGTCTGTGAACCTGTGGTGGCACGGGCGCTGCGACTGCTTTCTTTTCGATGGGTTGGGTCTCAGCGTGAACCGGCGTCTGGACGTTTTTAAGATCGGTCGCTGCCGTTGTCCGTTGCCTGGAGACGACCGGCGCTTCCTCCTTATGGCGCAGTTCCTGAACCGGGACCGCCTGGACCTTTCGCCCGCTTGCCTTTTCGATAACCGTCGTGGTCGGACCTTCGTTGATCACGGTCTTGTTGATGATGGTGGTGTTATAGGCGATCGCTGTGGAACTGCGAACGGGATCCATGAAATGCCGTTCTTCGACAAAGACATATGCTCGTGGCGAGATGACTCTCACGCCCGACGGATATAACGGCGCCCAGCCGATGTAGCCGCCCCCTTCGTGCCAGGAAACCCAGGCCGGCGCCCATTGTGTCTGCGGTACCCAGTACCAGCCGTATTGGTCGGTGAAATTCCAGCGACCGTAGTGATACGTTGCCCAGGCCCACGGCTCGTCACTGACCCAATACCAGCCGTCATCGGTTCTTTGCCAGTAGCCGTTGCAATAGGGGCGCCAATCAGCCTCAACGTGGCCCGGTCTCCAGCAGCGGCCGTAGGACCCGATGACCACCCATTCCCCTTGCGGAGCGAGCGGTTCATAAAAATCGTTTACGGCGTGAATCTCCACCGAGGGCAGCGACACACTCACCCCAACCGACACCGACGGTTGCCCGTAGGTTGTGTATCCTGTCAGCGCGCTTAAGAGCGCAGTGCATAATACAAATCCGATTTTACCGGCTAAACGTTTAGTTTTATTCATAAAATCTTTCTTCTCTTCTCAAGGCGCGATTTTGTCGCTCACCCATTGGCGGGTTTGATTAAACCCATCCTTCGTCGCGTCGTAGGCCTTCTGGAAGCCGGCTTTGGCACTGTCCCAGGTGGACTCGGTGGCGTTCTGGGCCTCAGCCAGCTGCTGATTCAACTGTGTCACCTGATCACGCAACACCTGGAGTTTGGGTTTGGCCTCGGCCTTGACCGCGTCACTGGAGCTGTCGATTTTGGCGGAGAGCTGGTCCAAATCCTTGTTAAGCGTGTCCAACTGGCCCTGCATGGTTTTAACGAATTCAGCCTTCTGCGCGAAGGTGTAACTCTTCATGTCCTGTGCGGCCTGCGTTGTTTCGGTTTGGACCTTGTCCATCTGCTGCGAGGTGGTCTGCTCTTTATTGCAGCCCACCGCCACAGCGGCGATGGAAAGGAGGGTGAAAAAGAATGCTTTGTTTTTCATAATGGTGATCTTGTTTTATTGAGTGATCGTGTTCTGTGTTCAGACGATGCTCCCACGATTCTTTCGTTTTGGTGTTTTGGTTTTATCGCAGGTGACACGCTACGTTGTCCGGCAGCCATTCGCTATCAGGTGTAACCAGAACTTGGTTCGAGGCCCTTTTCAGCTGCGCTACGCGGTGGAGGTGGTCAGTCCACAAGTATGATCGTGCACTTGCGTCGCGCGCCTTGAATCAATTCCGGCAGGGTGACTGTGTCGTCATCCGCTCACGCAATCAGTGAGCCTGCCAGAAACAACCCGAGAATGCCCCCGCCCTCATGAGTTGCTTGCCTGTTCGATGCTGCCCGTCAACTTCCCTGCGCAGTTTCGACCATCTTACGGATGCGGCGCGCGTCTTCCTCACCAGCACGCTTGTCTCGCAAGGGCGTGGTGACCGGCTTGCCCAGGCGGGACTCCAACAGCCTCGAGACCAGTTGACGGCATTCCTCCCGCTGCTGGTCCAATTTACGGCGATAAACCATCCCAAGGCCCATAAAAGTCAGAAGACTGATCACCGATCCAATGCCTAGCGCGCAAACAAGGTTGATGAATAATTGCGGCAGGTTGTAGGGAAAGTTGTCCACCAAGATTACTTCATAGCCCAGACCTGCTACCACCAGCGTAATCAACATGGCCATCAGCCACACCGCGCGTCGCACACAGCGTGCGTCGCGCTGAATCCGAGTGATTCGTTCATGCAGTTCCTGGCGTCGGGTGCTCTCGTCGTAAAGCAGGCACTGCCTCAGAAACTCCGTATGTTTTTCGTGATCGCTCATCATCGTTGAAGCTCTCCCGTTAGACCGGCCATACACCAAGGACATAACCCGACATGAATTTTTACTCTCATCCCCATCCCTCGGTTTATATTGTCTCCTGCCTTTGCATGACAGCCCAACCGCTGCTTACGCCGGTTGCCGCCACCACTGACGAAGCCCCAAAAACACCATGACAATTGCCGCCGCCAGCAGAATGTAGATCGCCCCACCCATTCTGTAACCGTAGAGCATCCCCAGCATCCACAGAACTCCCAGTGTTCCACCTATAGCTAAGAACATATTGTTCCTTTCTATTTTTTGGTTATTGGTTTTAACATTGGAGGCAGGCTACGCCATCCGGCGGCCCTTCGCTATCAGGTGTAACCAGAACGTACGTTACGAGTGGTATTCACTCCATGTGGCATTTCACAAGTCACAGCCCCAGAACCCGGCAGGTCTTGCGAATGTGATAACCGTAGATGGAGAGGGTGACGGCCAGGAGAAAATGAGCGGGCCGGCGGCAACGCCGCCCGCTTCCGGATGAATTTCAAGGCGTGTTTGAAACTCCAGAATATGTCGGGGAATTCCGGGTAGAGCAGCAACACCTTTATTCCTTTCA